>NZ_DATEJY010000217.1:0-30646 GCF_035277725.1 Dyella sp.
CTGGCTTGAGCGCTGGCCAACGACACGCTCACCGCGACCTGACAATTATCCTGCTTGCCGAGCACGCCACAGTACTGGCGAGCCACACCGACCGAATGCGTACCCTTCTTGGGAAATCCGGTGTCATCGATGATCCAGTAGTCACCCGCCGACACCCCGAGCTTCGTCGTGAAAAATGCAAGCGCGGCGTGGCGGCGCGACGGTTTTTTTTATCGGAACAGCAGAGCACCTGTTACTGACAGTCGCACTGACGAAGGGGAAGGGTATTGCTTACGAATGAAAAACCACGCGTCGGCCTGGTCGGCAGCCAAGGCGCTTACGGTCGCTGGTTGCGCAGCTTCTTTGAAGATCGCATGGGCCTGCAGGTGGCAGGCCGCGACCTTCTCGGTGACACGACGCTGACGGAGCATGCGCTGATCGAATCCGTCGACGTCCTGATCTTTTGCGCGCCAATCCGCCAGACGCCGTCTGTCATTCGGCACTATGTGGAACAGGCAGCCGGCGCCGAACGCGGGCAACTATGGCTTGACATCACGTCGATCAAGGCTGCGCCGGTCGCGGCCATGCTCGGCTCTCAAGCTGAAGTAGTTGGCCTGCATCCCATGAGTGCCGCACCCAAGTCCGCCACCTTGCGCGGTCGCGCCATGGTGGTTTGTGAGGCACGGTTGGATAAGTGGCGTCCGTGGCTGGAACAGTTTCTTGCCGTCATTGAAGCTGATTGCGTTCGCACCGAGGCCGAGCAGCACGATCGCGTGATGGCTCTGGTGCAGGGCATGGTGCATGCCACGCACATGGCGCAAGCAGCGGTACTGCGTGAGTTGGCTCCAGCCGTCGGTGATTTCGACGGCATCCGTCCCTTCAGTTCCGTGGGCTACGAACTGGATATGGCGGTTATGCGCCGCATTCTTGCCAGCAATCCAGCCATCTACCAGGACATCCAGTTCGAGAACCCATATGTGGCGCCAATGCTGGAGCGCCTTGCTATCCATATCGACGCCTTGCGCGATCTGGTGCACCAGGATGACGATGTGGCACGCGAGCGCATGCGCGAAACGTTGCTGACACAAAGCCGCGCCTATGTGGGTGAACCAGTGGTTGCGGAAGGCAGCTACGCGTTCGAGCGTCTGGGCTATTTGCTGGCGGACCTGCGCGAGCCGCTCTATATAAGCGTGTTTCTGCCACTGGATCGTCCCGGCTCACTGCGCGCGTTGCTGTCCGTGTTCGAGCAGCGCGGCATCAATCTCGATTCCATCCATTCCTCGCGCAGCGCGGAGGGTGAGTTGCTGTTCCGCATTGGCCTCAGCCGGGATTGCGATACCGCGGCATTGCAAGCTGCCATGGATGCGATAGCACATGATGGTATCGGCCGCGTGGTAGAGGCTGCTGGCATGGCGACGCCGCCCTGATTGCCAATTGGCATACGGCGGACTTCAGAAAACGTTGCAGGGGGTGAGCGTTGCGGTTGTGTCATGACCACGCTTCGATAACCTGCACAGACGTATCAGGTTGCGGGCTTCCGGTACCGTATAGTGAGCTTGAATCGCACCGACCGGGATGCCGCTGAGGCCGTCATTCCGTTCCACGGTTTGCGTCATACTGTGTCGATGACCGATCTCGACGACAGCGGCGCACTGCTCGGCGCCGACGGCCCATTTGCCCGCGAATTGCCCAACTTCGCCCCGCGCCTCGCTCAGCAGGCGATGGCGCGTGCGGTGGAGCATGCCATTGCCGAACGCGAGACGCTGATCGCCGAAGCCGGCACGGGCACGGGTAAAACGTACGCCTACCTGGTGCCGGCGATGCTGTCGGGTGAGCGGGTGATCGTTTCCACCGGCACCAAGGCGTTGCAGGATCAGCTGTTTTTCCGCGATATCCCCAAGGTGCGCTCGGTCTTGGGAGCGCGGCTGAAGATTGCGCTGCTGAAGGGGCGCGCCAATTATCTGTGCCTGTATCGGCTTGATCAGACCGTGCGAGAAGGTGCCGCGCTTGAGCGTTCGCAGGCTGCACAGCTCGCGGCGATTCGCGCCTGGTCGGCACGCACGCGTCGCGGCGATCGCATGGAATTGGCGGAGGTGCCGGAGGATTCGCCGTTATGGCTGCGCGTCACGTCCACGCCGGAAAATTGCCTGGGCGTGGAATGCCCGTTCTATGACGATTGCCACGTGATCACCGCGCGCCGTGAGGCGCAGGAAGCGGACCTGGTGGTGGTGAACCATCATCTGCTGTTCGCCGATCTGGCCTTGAAGCAGGAAGGCTTTGGCGAAATTTTGCCGGGCGCACAGGCATTCATTCTGGACGAAGCGCATCAAATTCCCGAATTGGCCGGGCAATTCTTTTCGCAAAGCATCAGCGCGCGGCAGCTCACCGAGCTGGCGCAGGATGCCCTGGCGGAGTGCAGCGGCGTCACGGGTGCGATTGGCCTGATATTGGAGCCTGTCGAAGCACTGCAGGAAGCGGTGCGGAAACTCAGGCTGGCCATCGATACCTTGCCCACGCGCGGCCCGTTTCATGAACTGTGGCGGCGCGATGGCGTGCCTTCCGCCATGCGCGAACTGACAGAGGTATTGGCGGCGCTGACCGATGCATTGGCGTCGCAGGCCGAACGCTCGCGCGGCCTGATGAACGTGCATGAGCGTGCGGCGCATCTAAGCGAACGCTTGGACCGTGTCGTCGAAACAACGACCGAACAGGACGTGCGTTGGTACGAGTTGTTTCCGCGTGGTTTCAGCTTGCATGCCACGCCGTTGGACTTGGCAACGCCGTTACGCGCGATGCGCGAACGCACCTATGCGGCATGGATTCATGCCTCGGCAACGCTGTCGGTAGCGGGACATTTCGATCACTTCGCACGCCAGCTCGGGTTGGATGATCCGCAGACATTGAGCCTGGAGAGCCCCTTCGATTACGCACGCCAAGCGTTGTGCTACATACCTGAAGGGTTGCCCGATCCGGCCATGCGCGACTACACCGATCGCGTCATTGACGCCACGCTGCCGGTGCTGGAAGCCTCCAGCGGGCGTGCATTTTTGTTGTTCACATCGCATCGCGCGCTGCGCCGTGCAGCGGATTTGCTGGCCGATCGCGTGCCATGGCCTTTGTTCGTGCAGGGCAGTGCGCCGCGCCATCAGTTGCTGGAGGAATTTCGCGCGAGTGGCCATGGGGTGTTGCTTGGCGCCGCCAGTTTTTGGGAAGGCGTGGACGTTGCCGGCGAAGCGTTGTCCGTGGTGATGATCGACAAGTTGCCGTTTGCCGCGCCGGATGATCCGGTGTTGCAGGCGCGATTGGAAGCGCTGGAACAAGCGGGTATCAATCCCTTCATGGGTTGGCAGGTGCCGTCGGCGGTGATTGCGCTGAAGCAGGGGGCGGGGCGCTTGATTCGCGATATCCACGATCGCGGTGTGTTGGTGCTGTGCGATCCGCGGCTGACGACCAAGGGCTATGGGAAGCTTTTTCTCAACAGCTTGCCGGCTATGCCGCGCACGCGGGATGTGGGTGATGTGCGGCAGTTTTTTGAGGTTTCCGTATAGGCTGATGTGTTGCCGCTGATGCGTTGTGTCGGGGCACCACAACGTATCAGCGCCGCGGCATCCGTCATGACGAATTGGCGCAGGTTGGATTAGCGCCGCGTAACCCAACCTGCCACTCCCGTCAGCCACCGACATCCAAGGCAACCTAAGCTAGTCTTCCCCTGCATACGTATTCAGGCGGACAAGGGCCGCAGGCGTACGCAGAATCGTCCACTGCCCATCCATCATGCGGGGACACGATCACATGCACCTCAATACAAGCAATGCAGGCGCAGCGCAGGGGGAAGAGGCACGCACCACCGCCCGGGTGGTGCTGATTGCAGCAGCGGCGGCGATCGGAGGTTTTCTGTTCGGTTTCGATACGGCCGTCATCAACGGTGTGGTTGATGCGGTGCGACACGGTTTTGGCTTAAGCGCAGGGCAGATCGGCATCGCGGTTTCTTGCGCCTTGCTCGGTTCTGCCGTAGGTGCGTGGTATGCCGGTCCGTTGGCGGATCGCTTGGGTCGCGTGCGCACGATGCAGGTGGCGGCGTTGTTCCTGGTGCTGTGCGCGATCGGTTCGGGACTGGTGCATGGTGTAGCGACCTTGATGTTCTGGCGCGTGATCGGCGGTATTGGCGTGGGTGTTGCTTCAGTGATTGCGCCGGCCTATATCGCGGAAGTGTCGCCGGCGAACGTGCGTGGTCGACTGGGTTCGATGCAGCAGTTGGCGATCGTGCTGGGTATTTTCGTAGCGTTGCTCAGTGATGCGTGGTTGGCGAGCACCGCAGGCGGTGCGGAAGGAAAACTTTGGTTCGGTTTGGAAGCCTGGCGCTGGATGTTTCTGGTTGCCACGGTTCCAGCGCTGATCTATGGCGTACTCGTATTGGGTGTGCCGGAATCACCGCGTTATCTCGTGGCACGCGGACGTTCCGCCGAAGCGCGTTTGGTATTGGCGAAAGTGCTCGATCTGCACAGCGATCAAGCCCTGGACGCAAAGATCAATGACATCGCGCATAGCCTGAAAGTGGAATACCGGCCGACCTTGAAGGACTTGCGCGGTCCGCGTGGCGGGCTGCTGCCAATCGTATGGGTGGGCATTTTTCTGTCGGTGTTCCAGCAATTCGTCGGCATCAACGTGATCTTTTATTACTCGTCGACGCTGTGGCACTCGGTGGGTTTCAGTGAGACGGATTCGTTCTCGATCACGGTATTCACGTCTGTCGTCAATGTACTGGTGACGCTGGTGGCGATTGCGCTGGTCGACAAGATCGGGCGCAAGCCGCTGTTGCTGATTGGCTCGGCGGGCATGGCAATCACGCTGGCGTTGATGGCGTGGTGTTTCTTGCAAGCCGTCGGTAGCGGTGCGTCATTGAGCCTGCCAGCGCCATGGGGAATGGTCGCGCTGGTGGCTGCCAATCTTTACGTGGTGTGCTTCGGTTTGAGCTGGGGGCCGATGGTGTGGGTACTGTTGGGCGAGATGTTTCCGAACAGCATTCGCGCGATTGCGTTGGCAGTGGCCGCCGCGGCGCAGTGGGTGGCCAACTTTGTCATTACCAGCACGTTCCCGTGGTTGGCGCAGATCGGGCTGGCCTTCGCGTACGGCTTGTACGCGCTATTCGCCTTCGTGTCGCTGGTGTTTGTGATGCGTGCCGTGCGTGAAACGCGAGGCATCGAATTGGAAGACATGCGCGCGTCTTGATCATCGCAGTCTTCATCCGCTCTTGCAGACTGGGATGAAATCCCAGCTTTTGGAGTTCCAGATGCTGGGATTTCATCCCAGTCTACGGGCTGCTGCTCGTGATGCGTGCGGTGCGTGAAACACGGGGCATTGCATTGGAAGACATGCGCGCGTCTTGATCGTCGCAGTCTTCATCCGCTCTTGTAGGCTGGGATGAAATCCCAGCTTTTGGAGTTCCTGGTGCTGGGATTTCATCCAAGCCTACGCGCTACTTCGACGATTACGCCGCGCGCAATGCGCGGCTGTACGCGTGCACTTCATCCACCAGCACTTTAACGTGCTCTGGATCGACTTCCGGCGTCACCCCGTGTCCGAGATTGAAGACATGTCCAGGATGATTGCCGTAGCTGTCGAGTACCCGCCGCACTTCGCGCCGAATGACTTCGGGATTGGCACGCAGCACGACCGGATCGAGATTGCCTTGCAGTGCGACCTTGCCATCTGCCGCCTTGCGCGCATCGGCGAGATCGATCGTCCAATCCACGCCAAGTGCTGCGCAACCGCTCTGCGCCATCTCGGCCAGATGTGCATTTGCACCTTTGGAGAACAGGATCAGCGGTACCTCGCGCGCATGCACATCGTGCTTGAGCGCATCGACGATCTGCGCCATGTAGCGCAATGAAAACTCGCGATACGCCGATGGCCCCAGCATGCCGCCCCAGGTATCGAAGATCATCAATGCTTGCGCACCGGCGGCTGCCTGCGCGCTGAGGTAAGCAGTCACCGAACGCGCCAGCGTGTCGAGCAGTTGATGGGCGAGGGCGGGATCGTTCCAGCACATCGCCTTGGTCATGGCAAAGTCGCGCGAGCCTTCGCCTTCCACCATGTAGCAGGCGAGCGTCCAGGGGCTGCCGGAGAAGCCGATCAGCGGCACGCGGCCGGCCAGTTCGCGGCGGATAAGGCGCACCGCGTCCGTCACGTAGCGCAGTTCGCCTTCCATATCCGGTACGCCCAGGCGTTCCACGTCGGCGCGCGTGCGTACCGGATGTGCGAATTGCGGACCTTCGCCTTGTGCAAAGGACAGGCCCAGGCCCATCGCATCGGGAATGGTAAGGATGTCGGAGAACAGGATGGCCGCATCCAGCTCGTAGCGCTCCAGTGGTTGCAGCGTGACTTCGCAGGCCAGTTCGGGGTTGGTTGCCAAGGCCATGAAGCTGCCGGCCTTGGCGCGCGTGGCGCGGTACTCGGGCAGGTAGCGGCCGGCCTGGCGCATCACCCATACGGGCGTGGTATCGACGGGCTCGCGGCGCAAGGCGCGCAGCAAGCGATCATTCTTCAGCGGCAGGGACATGTTTTATCGGCGTCCGTAGGGGCCTTCGACCCCTTGGGCAAAGACCACGCGATAGCCGCGCTTGAGCTGGGCATCGCGCACTTTTTCAAAGGCGGCCAGGGCTTCGTCGCGCTCCAGGTATTGATCGCGCTTGAGCGTGGCGCGGCCGCCCTGCGTACCGGACTCGCGGTAGAGCGTCCAGCCGCCGAGCAGATCCTGCTCCAGCACGATCTGTACATAGCGCGGCGGTTCGGCCGAGGCTGGCATGGTTTGCAGATAGAGGCGCATGGCGTCCCTGGATGAACGGCGAGGAGGCCGCAAGGTTACGCATTTTAGAGGGCGGCGGGTTCGGTAGCGAGGGTGCTAGGCCATTCACGTACCGGCGCACGCTTCGCGCAACACCGCCAGCACGTCGGCCTCGTTCACGCCGGAGACGATCTCCGCTGCCCCGATGCCGCGCCACAGGATCAAGCGCAGCGTGCCAGCGGTGTTCTTCTTGTCCAAGCGCATCAAGGCCAGCAGTTGTTCCGGATCGTAGCCGGCCGGAACGGTGGTCGGCAGGCCGATGGTGCCGAGCAACTGCTCAAGACGCAGCGTATCGGTGCTAGCGCTCATGCCCAAGCGCTCGGAAAGCCGCGCGGCCAGCAGCGTGCCGACCGCTACGCCTTCGCCGTGAAGCAGGGTGGTGTAGTGGCCGGCCGTTTCCAGTGCGTGGCCAAAGGTATGGCCAAGATTGAGCAGGGCGCGCTCGCCTTGTTCGGTTTCATCGCGCGCCACCACGCCGGCCTTGTAGCGCACCTTGGTGGCGATGGCCTGCACGAGTGCGGTTTCATCGCGCGCCGCGAGTGCAGCGGCATGCTGTTCCAGCCAGGCGAAGAAGGCGGCGTCGCCGATGGCGGCGCCCTTGATCACTTCCGCCATGCCGGCACGGTATTCGCGCGCAGGGAGGCTGTCCAAGGTGCCGATATCGGCGATCACGGCCCGCGGCTGATGAAACGCGCCGGCCAGGTTTTTGCCGGCGGGAAGATTGACGCCGGTCTTGCCGCCGACGGAGGAATCCACCATCGACAGCAGGGTGGTCGGCATCTGGATGAAGTCGATACCGCGCATCCAGCACGCGGCGGTGAAGCCGGCGAGATCACCCACCACGCCACCGCCCAGAGCAACCACGCAGGCATCGCGCGTCGCACCGAGTGTGGCGAGTGCTTCCAGCGCGAGACCGACGTTGGCAAAGCTCTTGTGTGCTTCCCCGTCGTCGAGCAGAAATGAAGACCAGCGCAGGCCCTCCAGGCCACTTGCTACGCGCTGCAGATACAGCGGTGCCACGGTGTGATTGCTGATCACCAGCGCATGCCGGCCGCGCAGCATGTTGCGCCAGCGCGCATGATCGTCGAGCAGATCGCGGCCGATCCAGACCGGATAGCTGCGCTCGCCGAGCGTGACTTGAATGGTTTCCTGAGGCGTGATGATGCTCATGCGGCTTGTCGGTTCCAATGCCGTTCCAACAGTGCCAGGCAACGCTCGCTGGCAGCGACGACGCCTTCATTATCCGCGGCGGGCGACACCGTCAGATCGGCGATTTCTTCATATAGCGAGGTACGCACGGCAGCCATTGCTTCCAGTTTCTGCTGGCGATCGACGTCCGCCAGCAGGGGGCGCGACGTATCGAGCGTCAATCGTTGCAACTGAACCGGCACGGTGGCCTGCAGCCAGATCACGTAGCCGCGTTCAACCAGCGTACGACGGTTTACCGGGTCGAGCACCACACCGGCGCCACTGGCCAACAGCACACCACGACGACCGCTACACTCTTCCAGCATGGCGCGCTCGCGCCGGCGAAAACCCGCTTCGCCTTCGATATCGAAGATGGTGGCGATGGAAACGCCGGTCATGCGCTCGATTTCCTGGTCGAGATCGATGAAAGGCAGGCCGTAATGCGCGGCGAGTTGCCGGCCGATCGAAGTCTTGCCGGCGCCGGTAGGGCCGATCAGGAACAGGTTGCACGAAGGATTCATGGGTGGATAGTAGCAAGCGAGTCGACAGGCAGGTGGATGGATGGCCGAACGGATCTTGATCGCCGGCTGCGGCGACCTGGGTGAACGCGTCGCGTACCTGTTGCTGGCACAGGGTGATGAGGTGCATGCGTTGCGCCGTCATCCGCCTGGCGAGGCAGGCGGTATTCGGTGGTTGGCCGCGGATCTGGCTGGTCCGGAAACGCTCGTTGCCTTGCCCGAAGGGATCACTCGTCTGATCTTTCTGCCGGCTCCGGACGCACGCCAGGCGGACATTTATCGCGCCGTTTTTCTTGATGGCCTGCGCAATGTGCTGGATGCGCTGGATACCGCGTCATTGCAACGGGTGTTGTTCGTGTCGTCGAGCGCTGTCTATGGCGAGCATGGCGAAGAATGGGTGGATGAAGCCACACCGCCTGCGCCTCTCGGCTTCAACGGAAGAATCTTGCGCGAAGCGGAACTGGCCTTGCAGGATGATTATCCGTGCGACTCGATCGTGCTGCGCCTGGCCGGTTTATATGGTCCGGGACGCCTGCAGCTGATCGATCGCCTGCGTGCAGGGCAGGTCAGTGCGCCACGGCAAACCAGGCATTGGGCAAATCGCATTCATGTGGACGATGCAGCGGCGGCGATCGTGCATTTGCTCACATTGCGCGACCATCAAGCGCTCTATGTGGGCGCCGACGATACGCCATTGCCGCTGGATGTTCTTTACGATGGTCTCGCAGCCATGGTTGGGGCGCCGAAAGTGGCGGATGGATCTGCACCAGCGGGCGTCGGCAGCAAACGATTGAGCAATGCACGACTAAAGGCCAGCGGCTTTCGCTTTCGCTGGCCCGATACGCTGAAGGGATATGCCGCGTTGCTGGATAACGGTGCGTCGTCCGCTGACTGACGTGGCATCAATTCTCTGCGGTGCCTGAAGCCGGGCGGCGTTTTGCTTCGTGGTGAGGCTCGGCGCTCTGCGAGGTGAGCTGTTCTTCGATGCCGTATTTGATGAGATCCGCATCGCGGCTGATGCCGAGTTTGCGCATCGCGCTCATCTTCTGCGTGCTGACTGTCTGCTTGCTGCGATCGAGACGGCGTGCAATCTCGCTGATGGTGAGGCCTGATACGTAGAGCCGCACCACTTCCAGTTCGCGGGTCGAGAGATGACGCGCGCGCGATGACGAACTGCCGCCTTGAATGCCATGCCGTTGCACGACGGTTTCGATGCTGGGCGACAGATAACGCTTGCCGGCGAGCGCGGCGTATAGCGCCGTGGTGAGGTATTCCAGCGGATCGGCTTTGCTGAGGATGCACTGGATGCCTTGCGCCAGCAGCGCGCGAATCACGTCGGCGTTGCTCATCATGGTCAAGGCAATCAGATGCACATGGGGAAAGCGCTGGCGAAGTAGGCCGAAAAGCGTGATGCCATCGCCATGACTGCCGCCGGGCATGGCGTAGTCCGAGATCACAATGTCGATAGGGTGCTTTTCCAGCAAATCCACCAGCGCGGTTGAGTTGCTGGCGGTGCCGACGATATGTACATCAGCCTGTCCTTGCAGCTCGTGCACAAGTCCGGCCAGCAGCAGTGGATGGTCGTCAGCGATGACTACGCGGACGCGGCGGTCGCCGGATGAAAGGGTTTCGTGGCTTGATTGGGTAGGCATCATGCTGCGCAGCTCTCGAGTGTTTTTCGTAACGCTGCCGGTGGTGCCATGGATTCAATCGGCAGCGGCGCAGCGTCCTACATGCGTGGAGGGGTGTGTCATGTTTGGGGTCCTGGTCTTTGACGAAAAACGCGAGCGAATCGTCTGCGAGGCAGTACGGTGTTCACCAGGATGGGCTGTTCGTCGATTATGGTGAGGCGAACTATTCGGACAATAGAACTTTTCCGAAATGCATCGGACGATGAACCCTTGGGCTGGGATGACAATCCCAGCATCGCCATGCATTGCAAGTGCTGGGATTGTCATCCCAGCCTACGTACGGCAGCTCAATTGTGGCTGAGTCCCATCACGTGATGATGAGTGTCGTACTCCACGCACGTGTCAGCGAGCACCGAGAGTGTGGCCAAGGCGTGCCGGCTGAGTCGTTCGAAATGAAACAAGAAGCGCTGCATGGCAGCGGCGTCCATCGCCAGCGGTGCGCCCCGAGCAAGGAGGTCCTTCTCGGTTTCGCTGCGCCATTCGCGGATCACTTCCCAATTCGGCGCCTGCAGCACGATCAGCGCATCCAGCTTGCGCCAGAGGGGCTGGTACGCGCGCAATTGCTTGTTGACCCAATGGCGCCAGCGGCCGTCTGGATCTTCGGTGCGTTCCAGTTCGTTCACTGGTTCTTCCAGCGCACTTTCCAGTTGCGGGCGCAGGCCTAGTGCCCAGCCTTCCATCACGACCAGCCGCGGTGGATGGGTGGCGCGTGGCCAGCGTGAAGGCGGCATGCGCGTATCGCGGCCTTTATCGAACCGCGGCCAGGTCACCGGAAATTTTTCCGATGCATTCGGCAGGGCGGTCAGCACGGAAAGCAGTAGCTCGATCTCGTGCGTGCCGGGCACGCCGCGGGTCTTCAACAGCGGATGCACCTGGTGGGCGAGCGCCTCGCGTTCGCTGCGCGAGTAGTAGAAGTCATCCAGCGAGAGTACTTCCGTCGGCCAGCCGCGATGCTCGGCCTGGGTCTTGATCACGCGCGCCAGGGTGCTCTTGCCGCTGCCCTGCAGGCCGGACAGGCCAAGCACATACGGCCGCTGCACCCGCGCGATGCGGCCGGCGTAATGATCCAGCAGGTGACCCGCGAGGGCCTCGTTCTGCGTGCTAGCATCATCCTTCATCGCCTAATCATGACGTGCGCTGGCTACGATTCAAATACCCATGCTCAATCCTGAGATCCTTGACACTTTCAACACCTTGATGGACCAGGCCGTGGCCAGTGGCGATCCAGAGCCCACCGCCATGAACCTGTCCAGCGTCGATGCCGCAGGGCGGGTCAGCTCGCGCATCGTACTGCTGAAGGGGGCGGACCAGCGTGGGTTCCGCTTTTTCACCAATTACGAGAGTGACAAGGGCGTGCAGATCGACGCACACCCGCAGGTCGCCCTCTGCTTCCACTGGAAGCGCTTGCGCGAGGGTGTGCAGGTGCGGGTGGAAGGCCTGGCGCGCAAGCTGACGACGGAAGAGTCCGACGCCTACTTCACGAGCCGGCCGCGCGGCAGCCAGATCGGTGCGTGGGCGTCACTGCAATCGCAGACCCTGGCCGCGCGCGAGACGTTCGAGCAGCGCGTGGCGCATTACGAGCAGCAGTTTGCCGGCCGCGATGTGCCGCGCCCGGCGCATTGGGGTGGCTACCTGATTGAACCGGACATGGTGGAGTTCTGGTACGGCGCGAATTTCCGCCTGCACGAGCGCGTGCGCTGGGACCGCCACGGCCAGACCTGGACCCATCGTTTGCTCTATCCATGAAGAGGAGCGCGCCATGACCCGAGCCACACCTGCGGAACATGTCGCGCAGAACGGTTTTACCGTACATACCCGCGGCCGCGGCTTCAGCGAGATTACCGACAAGGTGGCCGAGCTGGTCGCGGCCAGCGGCGTGCATACCGGCATCGTCAACGTCTTCACTGCGCACACCAGCTGTTCGTTGTTGATCAGCGAAAACGCCGATCCCTCGGTGCGCGCCGATCTGGAACGCTGGTTTACGCGCGCGGTGCCGGATGGCGACTCGATCTTTCAGCACGATGCCGAAGGTCCCGATGACATGCCTTCCCATGTGCGCGCCATCCTGACCGGCGTGAGCCTGACGATTCCCGTGCATGGCGGCAAGCCGCAGCTGGGTACGTGGCAAGGCGTGTACCTGTGGGAGCATCGCGTGGATCCGCACCAGCGCAAAGTGGTGGTGACAGTGTTTGGGCATTGATTGCATACACATGGCCGAAAACGATTCCTTTCCCCATCGCATCGTCTGTCTTACCGAAGAACCCACCGAAGTGCTGTATGCGCTTGGCGAGGAGCATCGCATCGTCGGCATTTCCGGTTTCACTGTGCGCCCGCCACGTGCGCGCAAAGAGAAGCCGAAGGTATCCGCGTTCACCAGCGCGAAGATCGAAGAAATCCTCGCGCTGCAACCGGACCTGGTGATCGGCTTCTCCGATCTTCAGGCCGACATTGCGCGCGACCTGATCCGCGCGGGCGTCGAAGTGTGGATCAGCAACCACCGCAGCGTGGCGGGCATCCTTGCCTACATTCGCCGGCTGGGCGCGATGGTGGGTGCGTACGACAAAGCCGAGCGTTACGCCCAGCGCGCCGAGGCGCATCTTGCCGAAGTGCGTGCTGCTGCCGCGGCATGGCCGAAACGGCCGAAAGTCTATTTCGAAGAATGGGACGAGCCGATGATTACTGGCATTCGTTGGGTGGCGGAATTGATCGGGATCGCCGGTGGGGACGATGTGTTCCCCGAACATGCGCGTGAGTCCCTCGCCAAGCATCGCATTCTCGCGGACGGCGGCGAGGTAGTGCAGCGTGCGCCGGACATCGTCCTCGGCTCATGGTGCGGCAAGCGCTTTCGCCCGGAACGCGTAGCGCAGCGGCCGGGTTGGGAAGCAATTCCCGCCGTGCGCAACGGTGATATGCACGAAATCAAATCGCCGATCATTCTGCAGCCCGGGCCGGCGGCGTTGTTCGATGGATTAGATGCGATGCATGCCGTGTTTGCGGAGTGGGTCGAGCGCCACAAGGCGTAGGTTGGGGTGCGAACCCCAACATGGCATGGGGATGAGCATGACGATGTTGGGGTTCGCACCCCAACCTACGCGCGGTGTTACCGCGCCAGGCTCGCGCCGAAATCGAACAAGGGCGCTGCAATCAGCCGCTGCGCCAGCAGCAGGAGAATCACCACCACGGTGGGCGAGAAATCGATGCTGCCCACCACCAGCTTGCCGCGCAATGGACGCAGCAGCGGTTCCACGATGGTGCCGGCGAGGCGATACAGGGGATGGTACGGATCGGGCGCGAACATGCTGAGCAGCGACCAGCCGAAAATCACCACGATGTAGAACAGCAGCACGAAGTTGAGCAGGTCGGCAAGAGATAGCACCAGCAGCCCCAGCCACGCCGGCACAAAGCCCATCAGCACCGAGAGCACCAGCCGTTCCAGCACGAAAGTCAGCAGCAGGATCAGCACGGCGGCCAGGTTGATGCGCCGCCAGTTCGGCAGCACACGACGGATCGGCGAGAGGATCGGATTGGTATAGCGATACACGAACTGGCTGAGCGGATTGTGGAAATCCGCCCGGTTGGCTTCGGCCAGCAGACGCACCAGGAACAGCGTGGCGATGGCGCCGAACGCCATCTGGACGATGAGTGTCAGGGCATCAACGAGGTATGACATCGATCAATCCTTATCCAGAGCCGCGGCAAGTTCTTCGCCGCGCCGAGTGGCGGCAGCCAGTGCACGGGCGACGATGCGCGGGAATTGGTCGGCGCTGAAGCTTTCCAGCGCGGCCTGGGTGGTGCCGTTAGGCGAGGTGACACGCTGGCGCAGCGTGGCCGGTGCTTCGTTGCTTTCCACCAGCATGCGGCCGGCGCCCAGGCAGGTCTGGGTGGCCAGGATGCGGGCGGTTTCGCGTGGCAGGCCTTGGGCTACGGCGGCGTCTTCCATCGCTTCGACGAAGGCAAAGAAATAGGCCGGACCGGAGCCGGAAAGGGCGGTGACGGTATCCATCAGGGCCTCGTCCTCGATCCAGTGGGTAATGCCCACGGCATCCAGGATGTGCTGCGCCTGCTCCCGCTGCTGTGGCGTCACGCGCAGGTTGGCGCACAGACCGGTGGCGCCGGCGCCGATCAAGGCTGGCGTATTGGGCATGCAGCGCACGATCGGCAGCAGGTTGCCGAACCAGCGTTCCAACTGGTCGATGCGCACGCCGGCGGCAATCGAGATCATCAGCGGACGCTTGCGCTGCAGCGTGTCGCGCAGTTCGTGATGGATGGCGGGCATCACCTGCGGCTTCACCGCCAGCACCAGTACGTCGGCGTCTGCCGCGGCCAGCCGGTTGTTGTCGAAAGTGGCCACGCCGAAGTCGCGTCCCAGGCTTTCGCGCGCCTGCGCCAGGGGTTCGGCCACGCGCAGGTTGGCGGCTGGCATGCCGGTCTTAAGCAGGCCGCCGATCAGGCTGCGTGCCATGTTGCCGCCGCCGATGAATGCGATGTGGGTCATGTCTGTAACAGTGATCTGGGTGCCAGCGGCATACCTTAACAGCAGCGCCAGTCTGGCTGAGTGAGCGAAGCCCTTTTCCCGTGGGGAAAGAGGCCCGGCTCGTGTGAATGTGTATGCGCTCGCATTTGCCGCGATGCGTTCCGGCACCGGCGCCGGAAAAGCTGGCTGCCTGCCACGCGGCGCGAGTAGTATCGGCATGGCTGCAAGGAGCGGGGGAATGGCGGGGCATGCCACGCCAGCACATCTGACCGGGTGACCTTCCGTCGTCCTGCTGCGGCTTGCGTTTTCGTATAGACGATCGGTTCTTAGGGGAAAACAATCCGATGGATATCGCCGAACTGCTTGCCTTCTCGGTGAAGAACAAGGCATCCGACTTGCATCTGTCGGCGGGCCTGCCGCCGATGATCCGCGTGGATGGCGACGTGCGCCGCATCAACATTCCCGCGTTGGACCACAAGCAAGTGCACTCGCTGATCTACGACATCATGTCGGACAAGCAGCGCCGTGACTACGAAGAATTTTTCGAGACCGACTTTTCGTTCGAGATCCCCGGCCTGGCGCGCTTTCGCGTCAACGCGTTCAACCAGAATCGCGGCGCGGGCGCGGTGTTCCGTACCATTCCTTCCGAAGTGCTGACCCTGGACGACCTGGGCGCGCCAAAGGTATTCCGCGAGCTGATCGAACAGCCGCAGGGCCTGATCCTGGTGACCGGGCCGACCGGCTCGGGCAAGTCGACCACGCTGGCGGCGATGGTCGATCACATCAACAAGAACGAATACGGCCACATCCTCACCGTCGAGGACCCGATCGAATTCGTGCACACCTCGCAGAAGTGCCTGGTCAACCAGCGCGAAGTGCATCGCGATACGCACGGCTTCAACGAGGCGTTGCGCTCCGCGTTGCGCGAAGACCCCGATTACATCCTGGTGGGCGAGTTGCGCGACCTGGAAACCATCCGCCTGGCGCTTACCGCCGCTGAAACCGGCCACTTGGTGTTCGGCACGCTGCATACCAGCTCGGCGGCCAAGACCATCGACCGCATCATCGACGTGTTCCCTGCCGGCGAAAAGCCGATGGTGCGTTCGATGCTGTCCGAATCGCTGCGCGCGGTGATTTCGCAGACGCTGCTCAAGAAAGTAGGCGGTGGCCGTATCGCCGCGCACGAAATCATGGTGGGCATTCCCGCCATCCGCAACCTGATCCGTGAGGACAAGGTGGCGCAGATGTATTCATCCATCCAGACCGGCCAGCAGTACGGCATGCAGACTCTGGATCAGATCCTGCTTGACCTGGTGAAGCGCGGCCTGGTGACGCGCCAGCAGGCGATCGGGTATGCGAAGAACAAGGAAGTGTTCAAGTGATGCGGGTGATGCGGGACTCGGGACTCGGGACTCGGGACTCGGGGTGGTCGCACAAGGGCATGGATTGTTTTTGCTGTTTGGACGGACAGGGCAAGTGGATAGCGGGATTTAGGCGAGAGCAGCGCTCTGCCGAGTCCCGAGTCCCGAGTCCCGAGTCCCGGTACTTCGTATGAGCGAATTCGACTTTACCTCGTTCCTCAAACTGATGGTCCACAAGAAGGCCTCGGACCTGTTCATCACCGCCGGCGTACCGCCGTCGATGAAGGTGCAGGGGCGCGTGGTGCCGATCACGCAGAGCCCGCTTTCCGCGCAGCAGTCGCGCGACATGGTGATCAACATCATGACGCCGGCACAGCGCGAGGAATTCGAAAAGACGCACGAGTGCCAGTTTGCGATTTCCGCGCAAGGCGTCGGCCGTTTCCGCGTGTCGTGCTTCTACCAGCGCAATTGCGTGGGCATGGTGCTGCGCCGGATCGAATCGAAGATTCCGACCATCGAAGAACTGAGCCTGCCGCCGGTCATCAAGCAACTGGCGATGACCAAGCGCGGCATCATCATCTTCGTGGGTGCGACCGGTACCGGTAAATCGACCTCGCTGGCGGCGATGGTGGGTTATCGCAATCAGAATTCCACCGGCCACATCATCACCATCGAAGACCCGATCGAATACGTGCACAAGCACGAGGGTTGCATCATCACGCAGCGCGAGCTGGGCATCGATACCGATAGTTGGGAAAACGCGCTGAAGAACACGCTGCGCCAGGCGCCCGACGTGATCCTGATCGGCGAAGTGCGTACGCGCGAAACGATGGAGTTCGCGATCAACTTCGCCGAAACCGGCCACTTGTGCCTGTGCACGCTGCACGCCAACAACGCCAACCAGGCGATCGACCGCATCCTGCACTTCTTCCCGGAAGATCGCCGCCAGCAGTTGTTCATGGACTTGTCCCTGAACCTCAAGGGCATCGTGGCGCAGCAGCTGATTCCTACCCCCGACGGCAAGGCGCGTCGCGTGGCAATGGAAGTGATGCTCGGCACGCCGCTGGTGCAGGACTACATCCGCCAGGGCGAGATTCACAAGCTGAAGGAAGTGATGAAGGAATCCGGCAACCTCGGCATGATGACCTTCGACCAGAGCCTGGTGACGTTGTACCAGGCCGGCGAGATCAGCTACGAGGATGCGCTGCGCCATGCCGACAGCGCCAACGAAGTGCGCTTGCGTATCAAGCTGGCGCAAGGTGGCGATGCGCATACCTTGTCGCAAGGCTTGGAAGGCGTGGAGCTGGAGGAAGACAAGACCAGCCAGAATGGATTGGGCGGGGGCTTCCTGCGGCGCTGAGGCCGCGGGCTGGGATGGCAATCCCAGCATCATGCGGCTTAGCGAAGCTGGGATTGTCATCCCAGCCTACGTGGTGATATCCAGCAACAAAAAAGGAGCCACTGGCTCCTTTTTTGTTGGCTCGCTTCGCTACGCCGTCACTTCAATTCGGTATGCGTGGTGATCACCAAACCCTGATCCTCCATCCGCACCTGCATGCCGATCGCCTTGATGCGCGCTGCTTCCGACTTCATCGCCTCGAACTGCGCCTTGGTGCTGGCGAGTGCGGCTTTCGGGTCGTTCTGCGCATTGGAGTCGTCTGGATTCAACGCAGAGCTCATCGCCGCGGTGGTTTCCGCACGCTGCTCCAGCAGGTTGATCCAATTGGCGTACATGTCGCCATCCAGATGCGTGCGCATCAGCTCGCCGGCATCGCCGCCCGGCTGCTGCATGACGTCGGAGAGCTTGCTGTCTTCACCGGTGCCGACGGCAACGCCAAGCGACTTGGCGCCCATCGCTGCCCATCCGGATTCACCCAATGCATTGGTGAGCTGGGCGGGCAGGGCAACGGGCTTGTTGTCGCCGGTAAGCTTCAGGCCGTTGAGCATCGGGCTGGTCATCTGCGCCATGGCAAGCAGACCGGCCGGGTTGTTGGTGCCGATCACCACGCGGCCGGCCACCTTCGGCATGCCGCCGTTGGGGTTGGGCGTGTAGCTATCCAGCGCGATATGCAGGCCGAGCAGATCGCCGATCGGCGGCACGGCTGCTTTCTGCGTGGCATCGCCCAGGCTGCTGAAGGTGTCGTTGAGGTTGTCAAGCATGGGGCAGGTGAACGGCTTGTCCGCCACCGCTTGCGCCTGTGCGCTCCAGAACGTGCGCAGCTGCTGCATCGGCAAGGCGAGGCTCAGTTCAAACGGTGCGCTGGGATCGCTGCCGAGGCCGGGCAGTTCCACTTTCAAAGTATGGAAGGCGCTGACGATGTCATTGGCCAGTGATACGTCAAAACGCATGTCGCGATGCTTTTCGTCCAGCGTGGTGTAACCCATGCTCATCTGCGGCACGCGCGCCGCGATGCGCGAGGCTTCGCTCTGGCAGCTAGGCGGCAGCTGCATGATGTTCGCCACGGGTTCGCCGGTCTTGGCCGATTCGTTTTCCGCGCGCATCTTCTGCAACGCTTGCGCCAGCGGGTCCTGCCCACCGATCAGCAACGGCAGCAGGCGCGTGAGATCCACCTGGCCTACCGCCCATTTCGCATAGCCCTTGGATTTGGCCAGATCGGCGAGACGATCGGTGTCCTGCACGCTCTTCGCCGGACGATCCAGGCCCAGTGCCTGGCGCAGCAGCGGTTGTGCCGCATCCTGCGGCAGCAACGCCAGCACGGCCTGCTTGCCGACCACGGCGATGATGAATTGCAGGTGCGACACCGGTGCGACGTAACGCTGATAGCTCTGTGTACCCAAGCTCACCACGTCGAGCTTCTTGCCGTAATCGTTCTGGATTTTGGCCACGAAGCTGTCGAAGGCCTTGGTGTCGGCGAGCTCCATGCGCAGCACCGGCGACAGGCCCAGACCATAGAGCGCCATGTAACCCTTGGGGTTGACGCCGGTCTCCTGGATCACCTGCTCGGCCGTCTTGCCGTCGAATTCGGTGGCGAGCGTGCGCAGGTATTTCGCCATGTCCGGATCTTTGTCGGCGAGCTGGTCGGCCTGCGATTTCATCTGCACGACCTGGGCGGGCAGCTCCGCGTCCACCTGGGTCAGGATGGCCTGGCGGGTTTCATCGTCCAGTACATCCAGGTTGGCTAACACGTAAGGGGTATCCGCCGGCACGAAGGCCAGGGGGGCATCCTTGTCTTTGTGCGAGCAGGCGGCCAGCAGCAAGCCGGAAAACGCCAGCGCCAGCACGCGCTTGGGTCTACGCATAATTCTTCCCCGGGGGTGTCAATTTAACCGCGGCATTATGCCTGCTTTGGCGTGCGGCCGGTGTGGTCGTAGGTTGGATCAGGCTGTAATGACCCGACTTGCATGCGGCCTCTTTAGCGCGCCAGCATCTCGCCCAGCACGGCCATGCGTACGAACACGCCGTTGCCCACCTGTTCGAGGATGCGCGACTGCGGGCCGTCGGCCACTTCCGGTGCGATCTCGATGCCGCGGTTGATCGGGCCGGGGTGCATCACCAGGCAGCCGCGCGCGGCGAGTGCCAGGCGGCGGGTGTCCAGGCCGTATTCGCGGAAGTAGGCGGCTTCGTCCGGCAGTTCGATGGACGCCATGCGCTCTTTCTGCAGGCGTAGCGTGATCGCAACGTCCGCGCCTTCGATCGCCTGGTCGAAGTTGTCGTAGAACTTGCAGGTGGGGAATTCCTGCTGGTCGGGCATCAAGGATGCCGGTCCGCACAGGCGGATTTCTTTTGCACCCAGTTTGCTGAAGGCGTGCACGTCGGAGCGCGCCACGCGGGAGTGTTTGACGTCGCCGCAGATCACCACGGTGAGCTGGCTGAAATCCGGACGATGCTGGCGAATGGTCAGCGCATCGAGCAAACCTTGCGTGGGATGCGCACGATTGCCGTCGCCGGCGTTGACTACCGACACGCCACTCATCGCATGCCGCACCAACTCGTCCGGTGTGCCGGACACTTTGTGGCGCACGATGATGGCGTCCAGATGCATCGCTTCCAACGTGTGCAACGTGTCGAACAGTTCTTCGCCCTTGGCGGTCGACGAGAAGCCGATGTCGAAATTGATCACGTCCGCACCCAACCGGCGCGCCGCCAGTTCGAACGACGTGCGCGTGCGCGTGGACGGCTCGAAGAACAGGTTGAGGATGGTGCGTCCGTTGAGCAGGTCCAGCTTGCGCGTGCCGTGGGCGCAGGCGTCGCGCATGGTGATGGCACGGTCCAGCAGCCGTTCGATGCAATCGCGCGGCAGGTTTTCGAGCGTGGTGAGGTGGCGCAGGCGAGAGAACATGGCGAGGTCTTTGAGTGTTGTTATGTGGTTTCGTGTAACCAGCGTTCCAGGATCACGGCGGCAGCTTCCGCATCGAGCTGCGCGGCATCGCGGCGGCGTTTCAAACCAGCGGAACGTGCGTGGGCGAAACGCTCCGCGGCTTCGAGCGAACTGTGGCGTTCGTCCACCATCGACACCGGTATGCGGTAGCGATCGTGCAGGCGTTCGGCAAAGCGGCGCGCGCGCTTGCTGGCGGCTTGTTCTTCGCCATCCAGTGTAAGCGGCAGACCTACCACGAAGCTGTCGGGCAGCCATTCGCTGCGCAGGGCATCGAGCGCCGCCCAATCGGGCGCGTCGTCGCGCATGGCAAGCGTGGCGATGGCGCGTGCGCTGGCGGTAACGCGATTGCCGACTGCGACGCCGATAAGCTTGCTGCCGACGTCGAAGCCAAGCACGCAACTCATGCGTGGCCCGCGTAGCCAGGAAGTTGCAGCGGGTCGATGCCGACCAGGCCGGCGGCGGCGCTCCAGCGTTCTTCCAGCGGCGTGTGAAAGATCACACGCTCGCTGGCATCGGCGGTGAGCCAGGTGTTGTCCTTGAGTTCCTGCTCCAGCTGGCCGGCGCCCCAGCCTGCATAGCCCAGCGCCATCAGCGCGAGGCGCGGACCTTCGCCGGCGGCCATCGCGACCAGGATGTCGCGCGAGGTGGTGACCGACCAGTCGCCGTTGATGCGGTAGCTCGATTCCCAATGCCCATGTTCGCGATGCAGCACGAAACCGCGTTCCTGCTGCACCGGACCGCCGATCAGCACCGGCGCATCGGCCAGCTCGGGGTCGTTGCAGGGGAGCTTCATCTGCGCGAGCACATCGCCGAAACGATATTCGGAAAGCTGGTTGACCAGGAGGCCCACCGCGCCGTCTTCGTCATGCTGGCAGATAAAGGCCACGCCGCGCGAAAACGGCGGCTCGGTCAGGCTGGGCATGGCGATCAGGAACTGGCCCGCGAGCGTCTGGGGAGACTTGGTGTGCATGGTGGCCATTGTAAGCGCTGGGCGTGGTCGCGTCTGCGGCAAACAAATCAGGTTAGGTTGAGATGCAATCCCCAACATCGCTTTCGTCAGCCGATGCGGTAGGTTGGGGTGCGAACCCAACATCGCTTTCATCAGCCGCTATGCCAGTATCGCGCTCAGGGGCGTTACGACAGCGTTATTACTCGAGAACTCGTCATAGGCAAAAACGGGACGGGTTGACGTGTATCGGCCCTCGAAGCGGCAGCGCACGAGGCGCCGATGGATATGAAGTGTTGGGGTTCGCACCCCAACCTGCGTGATGCGAAGCACTCAGCGTGTCTTCAACACATCGCCCGGCTGGAACTGCCAGGTGCGGGTGATGTAGAGGATGTCGACCTTTTCCTTGCTGTCCGGCGGCAGCGGTGGAAACGGCGCACACAATTTCACGATCGCAATCGCCGCCTTGTCGATGACGCTGTTGCCCGAGCTTTGCGTGATGTCGATGTTGTTGAGACTGCCGTCGCGGTTCACGCCGACCGTGAGGATGACGTCGCCATGCAGATGCTGTTCGCGCGCCTGCTGCGGATAGTTGAGGTTGCCGACGCGCTCAATGCGATCGACCCAGCCACGCATGTAGGCGGCGTAGACGTATTCCTTGGTGTTGGCCGAGATGAATTTCTTATGCGGACGCTTCGCATAGGCCTGGGATTGCTTGCGAACCTCCGCGGCCAGCTGCGCCGCCTCCTGGGCTACGCGCGCTTCATTGGCAGTGTCCTGGCTGTCGCGGGCATCCTTGGCGTTGTCGCTGTTGACGCTGAAATTGGCCTGCCCGGTGGTGGTGAGCATGCGCTGGTCAGTCGCCTGCTGCGGCGAAGGTGTCGCCGCCGTCACCGGCTGCGGCGCAGTGCCTTGGCTGGGCATGGGCAGCAGTCCCGAGAAGGGTTGCGATGGCCGCTGCGACTTGTCGCTTTCGCCGCCGCCCTTGTTGTTCGCCTGCGCCAGGAAGTCGGCCTTGTCCGGCGCTTCGCTGTTGGCGACGTTCACCAGCGTCACGTCGAGCGTGGGTAGCGCCGGGCGCGTCGCCACATAGCTGAAGCCGATGCCGAACAGCAGCAGGCCATGCACCAGCAGCGAAAAAACAAAGGTGGCCCCGATCTTGTTGTCGCCGGGGCGGCGGGCTACAGCAGCATTCACGCGTTGGATGACCTGGTTTCGAGAGCGTCGAACAACATCCCGGCGATATTAAGCCCGAATTGTTTGTCCAGTTCGCGCGCGCACGTCGGCGATGTGACGTTGATCTCGGTCAGGTAGTCGCCGATCACATCCAGCCCGACGAACCGCAAACCCCGACGGCGCAATTCGGGACCGACTTCGGCGGCAATCCAGCGATCGCGATCGGAAAGCGGGACACCTTCGCCACGCCCGCCGGCCGCGAGGTTGCCGCGGAATTCGTCGCCTTGCGGAATGCGTGCGAGGGCATAGGGCACCGGCTCGCCGTCGATCATCAGGATGCGCTTGTCGCCCGCGCTGATCTGCGGGATGAACTTCTGCGCAACGGTGAACTGGCGACCCTGGCGGTGCGAATCGCCCTGCACCAGCGTTTCCAGCATCGAGTTGAGGTTCTTGTCGCCGGCCTGCACGCGGAAAATGCCGCGTCCGCCCATGCCATCCAGTGGCTTGAGCACGGCATCGCCGTGTTCGGCCACGAAGCGGCGCAGCTCGGCTGGATCGCGTGCGACCAGGGTCGGTGCCATGCATTGCGGAAAGTGCAGGGCGAATACCTTCTCGTTGCAGTCGCGCAGCGCGCGCGGGTCGTTTACCACCTGCACGCCGTCGCGCTGGGCCACGTCCATCACCAAGGTGTCGTAGACGAACTGCGGATCGACCGGCGGGTCCTTGCGCAACAGCACCGTATTCATCTCGCGCAGGTCGGTCCAGCGGGCGTCGCCCAGGGTGTACCAGCCGGCGGGGTCGTCCTTCACGCTCAGTGGGCGCAGCCTGGCCCACGGCGTGCCGTCGCGCAGGGCCAGGTCGCCCTGTTCCATGTAGTAAAGCGGGCTGCCGCGGCGCTGGGCTTCCAGCAGCAGCGCGAAAGTAGTGTCCTTGGCGATCTTGATGCTGCCGATGGGGTCCATCAGCACGGCGACCGAGCGGGGCATGGCGGTTCCGTTGGCGTGTGGGGCGTGCATGTTCGCCGAGGTGGTCGGCGTGCCACAAGAGTTGGGGGATGCTCTGATCTATGCCGAGCAGGCGTCACCGACCCTGTCTGCGCGCATCTCGCCGGTGCGTCGGCTCCACAGACGGCCAGTCTGTCTTCGCCAACGCCCCTATGACCTGCACACAGACAGGGCCGGTGCCACCTACGCGGCATAGATTCAGAGCATCCCTCGCGCAAAATTTGGGCAGGTCAGGGACACTCTTTTGTCCGAAGGTGCCACTCTGGGTCTTCTTTCACATTTGTGTTCGCGAATTTGGTGATAAGCCCCACCGCTACAACGTTTTTTCCTTGACGGAAGACCGTCCAGGCAGTAAACAGCAACGGCGGAGTGTCCGACGCAGATCGGCACCGAAGAACAGTTGAGCAGGAATTTTTTCATCTGCGTCCGGGGGTGTGGCCCGTTTGCTGCATGTCCGGATGACGTACCTGAGCCTGGGGCAGGCAGCAGGGGGGGTTAAGTGAACTTGAATGTAGCTACGAACGGCCTGGCTGGTCTGAAGGTCATGGTCATCGATGACTCCAAGACCATCCGCCGTACGGCGGAAACCTTGCTGAAGAAAGAAGGATGCGAGGTGCTTACCGCTGTCGACGGCTTCGAGGCGCTGGCCAAGATCTCGGACCAGAAACCGGCCATCATTTTCGTGGACATCATGATGCCGCGATTGGACGGTTATCAGACGTGCGCGCTGATCAAGAACAATCCGCAATTCCGTTCGACGCCAGTGATCATGCTGAGCTCGAAGGACGGCTTGTTCGACAAGGCGCGTGGCCGCATTGTCGGTGCGGAGCAGTACCTCACCAAGCCGTTCACCCGCGATGAGCTGCTTGGTGCCATCCACCGACATGTCGCCAGCACGGTATAAGGCCCGTGAAAACAAGCTCTAAAGGGGGAGCCGTGGCCAACATTCTCATCATCGACGATTCGCCCACGGACGTGCGGGTGTTTTCGACCATGCTCGAACGGGCAGGTCATCGCGTCGACTCTTGCAACAATGCTGAAGACGGTATCGAGCGCGTGCGTGCGACACGGCCGGACCTCGTGATCATGGACGTCATCATGCCGGGCATGAACGGCTTTCAGGCTACGCGCACGCTCACGCGCGACCCGGTCACTGCCGACGTGCCGATCGTGATCATCACCACCAAGTCGATGGAAACCGACCGCGTGTGGGGCATGCGCCAAGGCGCCAAGGCCTTCATCACCAAGCCGGTGAACGAAAAAGACTTGCTGACGTGCATCAACGAACTGCTGCCGAAGGCGGCGTGAGGCGGGCATGAGCGTATTGGCCGCCCAGTCGCCGTTCGAAGTCCTGGCCCGCTACGAGCGGCTTTCGCTGGCGCACGCGTCCGGTACGCAGGAGCGCTTCGAAGCGCCCGGCCTGTGGCGCGGCATTGGTTATCGCGCCGGCAACTCCCTGTTCGTGAGCGCGATCGACGAGATCAACGAGCTGCTGGCCGTGCCGCCGCTCACCCCCGTGCCCGGCACCAAGCCGTGGCTGCTGGGGGTGGCGAACGTGCGCGGCAACTTGATGCCCGTGGTCGACATGGCGCGCTTCCTGTTCAGCGAGCGCACGCAGCACTCCGAACGCGCACGCCTGCTGGTGGTGCGCCAGGGCGGCGGCAGCGTGGCCTTGCTGGTGGACGAAGTATTCGGGCAGCGCACGGTGGACGCGGAACAACGCCGCGGCGCCGAGCGCGAGGACGATCCGCGCCTGACGCGTTTCGTCGAAGATCGCGTGGATGTGGACGGACAGCGCCTGGCGCTGTTCAGCATGGGCCGGTTGGTTCGCGCGCCTGATTTTCGCCAAGCGGCCGCCTGATGGTGCGCGGCTGGCCGGCGCGAGTGACGCCCGGAGCAGGGGCTAGGGCTTCGGAAATTCTTGACCGACACGCTTGGCGTGCCGGGTGCAGTAGACGGATGAGGTGAAGAGCATGAGCACTACAGGGGGCGTCGGCAAGGAACGGGGATACACCATCCTCATCGTCTTGCTGGTGGTTTCGATCGGCTTTGCAGCCGTCGACTTCGTATTACTCAACCTCAAGAACGGCGAAGACCGCCAGGCGATTGCGTTGACCACGCAGATCCAGGTGTTGTCGCAGCAGACCGCCAAGTACGCGCTGGAAGCTTCCGGCGGTAACGCGGACTCGTTCGCCGAGCTTGAAAACGCGCGCGACACCATTGATTCAGCCGTGCAGCGCCTGGTCAGCGGCGACACCAAGACCGGCATGAAGCCGTATGCCGATCAGAACGCCACCTCCACCGGCCGCTCTGTCAGCAAGCTGGCCGACGCCTGGAAACAGCTCGACGGCGATATCGGCAAGATCCTGTCCAACAAGGCCGTGGTGCTCGATTCGACGCAGCGCGCGGACGATCTTTCCAAGCAGTTGCCGCTGCTCAACTCCGACATGGAGCAGGTGGTCGGCATCCTGCAGCAGCGCAAGGGCAGCAGCGCGGACGAAATGCTCGGCGCCTCGCGCCAGATGTTGCTGGCCGACCGTATCATCCGCCGTGTGCAGGAAGTGCTGCAGGGTGGCGAATCCGCCCAGGCGTCCGCCGACGGCCTGTCGCGCGACGCGCAGAGCTACGGCGAAGTGCTGCAAGGCCTGTTGCAGGGCAACCAGAGCATGGGCGTGCAGCAGTTGAGCGACGCCAACGGCCGCAAGATCCTTTCGCAGATGCAGGGCGACTGGACCAAGCTGAGCGACCCGGTCTCCAAGCTCGTCGCCGCCGCCAACAACCTGGCCGAAGTGAAGAGCGCCGGCAACCAGGCCTCGCTGGATTCGCAGAACGTGCTGCTGCGCGCAAACGACCTGGCCGAACAGATCGGCCAGCTGCCGGTGCGCCGCCTGTTCCCGAACGTGGGCTGGGGCGTGGTCGGTGCACTGGGCGCCGTGGCTTTCGCCGTGTTGCTGGTGTTCCAGCTGGTGACCGACCAGCGCCGCCGCTTCCGCGAGAGTACCGAACTCAACCAGCGTAACCAGGAGGCCATCATGCGCTTGCTGGACGAAATGGGTTCGCTCGCCGAAGGTGACCTCACCGTAAAGACCACCGTGTCCGAAGACATCACGGGCGCGATCGCCGACTCGGTGAACTACGCTATCGACGAGTTGCGCACCCTGGTGACGACGATCAACGAAACCTCCGAGCAGGTGTCGTCGTCGGCGCAGGAAACGCAGACCACCGCGCGCCATCTGGCGGACGCGGCGAAAGCGCAGGCGCATCGCATCAGCACGGCGACCACCGCGATCAACCAGATTGCGAGTTCGATGGACGATGTGTCCAAGAACTCCGCCGAATCGGCCGACGTGGCCGAACGCTCGGTGCAAATCGCCTCGCGCGGCGCGGAAGTGGTGCGCGAAACGATCTCGGGCATGGACTCGATCCGCGACCAGATCCAGGAAACCTCCAAGCGCATCAAGCGCCTGGGTGAATCCTCGCAGGAAATCGGCTCGATCGTGGAACTGATCAACGACATTGCCGAGCAGACCAACATCCTCGCCTTGAACGCTGCCATCCAGGCGGCGTCCGCAGGTGAAGCGGGCCGCGGTTTCGCAGTGGTGGCGGACGAAGTGCAGCGCCTCGCGGAACGCTCCGCGAGTGCGACGAAGCGTATCGAAACGCTGGTGCAGACGATTCAGTCCGACACCAACGAAGCGGTGAACTCGATGGAACAGACCACCGCCGAAGTGGTGGCCGGTGCCCGCAAGGCGGAAGACGCCGGTAGCGCACTGGGCGACATCGAGCGCGTTTCGCACGACTTGTCCGCGCTGATTCAAAACATCTCCGCCGCGGCGCGTCAGCAGTCGATCGCCGCGACGGATATTTCGCAATCCATGAACGCGATTCAGGAAATCACCTCGCAGACGTCGCAGGGCGCAAGCCAGACGGCCGAATCGATTGGTTACCTCGCGCAACTGGCCAGCGACCTGCGCCGCTCGGTGGCGCACTTCAAGCTGCCGGGTTGATAGGTGTTACTGGACCGGGTGTTGTTAGGCATTCACAAGAGGGCAACCTCGACGGTTGTGTCTAGCGCCAAGGGCGCAGCCGCTGAGGGGGGCGTATGAGACTTCAAGACCACATCGATTTCACCACGCTCCAGTGGGTCAAGCCCGAGCTTGACGAGACGCTTGCGCTCGCGCGACAGGCGCTCGAATCCTACGTGGACAATCCCGGCGAGCGCGACGTCATGCGCGGCTGCGCCGACAACCTGCACCAGGTGCAGGGCACCTTGCGCATGGTCGAGTTGTACGGTGCCGCGATGGTCGCCGAAGAGATGGAAACACTAGCCATCTCGCTGCTCGAAGACCACATCCGCAATCGCGAAGACGCCTACGCCGCGCTGATGCGCGGCCTGATGCAGCTGCCCGATTACCTGGAACGCCTTTCCAGCGGCCACCGCGACGTACCGGTGGTGCTGCTGCCGCTGCTCAACGAACTGCGCGCCAGCCGCGAGCAGGAAGCGTTGAGCGAAGCGGCGCTGTTCACGCCCAATCTCGATGCCGCGCTGCCGCCGCAGGCACCAGCCGCCGCCGGTCCCATCGATGCGCAACGCCGCAAGAGCGACATCAACGAACTGCGTCTGCGCTTCCAGCAACAGCTGTTGGCCTGGTTCCGCGGCCAGAATGGCCCGCAGCAATTGAGTGGCATGCGCAATGCGCTCACCGCCATTGCCGCGCGTTGCAGCACCGTGCCCGGTCGCCGCTTGTGGTGGATTACCTCGGGCGTGCTGGAAGGTCTCGACCAAGGCATGCTCAAGGCGCAAGCCGCTGACGTGCGCCAGTTGATCGGCAAGGTCGACCGCAGCATCCGCCAGTTGATCGAGCAAGGCGAAGATGCCATGCAGGGCGGCGATGCCGACGATCTGGCGCGCAAGCTGCTCTACATCGTCGCGCAGGCCAAACAGCGCAGCCCGCACATGCAGCAGCTGGCGCAGACCTACAACCTCGACAGCCTGATGCCCGACGCCACCGAGGTCGAGCATGCGCGCGGCTCGATGGCCGGCCACAACCGTGCGTTGCTCGATTCCGTCGCGCGCGCGCTGAAGGACGATCTGCTGCGCGTGAAGGAAGCGCTGGACCTGTTCCTGCGTCAGAACGATGCCGATCCGTCTCAGCTCGGCGCTCAGGCCGAAGTGCTGGAACGCGTCGGCGATACGCTCGGCATGCTGGCGCTCAACGTGCCGCGCCGCGTGGTGAACGAACAGCGCCGCGTGCTGGAAGAAGTCGCCAACCGCCTGCGCAATCCCGATGAAGAATCCTTGCTCGACGTGGCCGGCGCACTGCTCTACGTCGAAGCCTCGCTGGACGACCACATCGAAAGCCTCGGCGCGGAAACGCAACCGGAGGAAGAAGAACACAAGGTGGCGATGCTGCCGCGCAGTGAGGCGCGACACATCCTCGCCACGCTGATGAGCGAAGCCGTCGGCAACACCGGCAAGGTGAAGAACGGCATTGTCGCCTTCGTCGAATCCGGCTGGCAGCACGATCAGCTTGACGGCCTGCCGGCGATGATGGACGAAGTGGCCGGCGCGATGCGCATGCTGTCTTCACCGCGCTCGGCGCAGATCGCCGAAGGCGTGGGCCGCTTCATCGGCAACGAGTTGTGCATCGACAAGCGCATTCCCAGCAGTGCGCAGATGGACCAGCTCGCCGACGCACTGGCCGCGCTGGAGTATTACCTGGAGGCCGCGCGCGAACATCGCGGTGGCCTGGAACACGTATTGGATGTGGCCGAGCACAGCCTCGGTGGCCTGGGCTACTGGCCGCCGCCGCTGCCCAAGGCCGCGCCGGAAACCGTGCGCGCAGCCGCCGCTCCGGCACCGGCGCCGGTGGATACGTTCGCTTCTGCGCCGGCACCGGTGCAGGGCGAGCATGCTCTGAATGAATCGGTGAGCGTGGCGCATGGCGAAGATGCCAGCGCGCTCTTCATCGGCAACAGCGAAACACCCGCTCCGATCGCGCACGACATCACCGG
This sequence comes from Dyella sp., assembly GCF_035277725.1. Lineage (GTDB taxonomy): Bacteria > Pseudomonadota > Gammaproteobacteria > Xanthomonadales > Rhodanobacteraceae > Dyella_B. The sequence continues at coordinate 29,537 of NZ_DATEJY010000217.1, forward strand.
CCTGCACCTGGTTGAAACCGAAGCGCTGACACACGCGCCGGTCGTCAACGAAGGCGAAGACTGGGTCGAGATCGAAGAGGAAATCGAAGAGCAGGTGTCCGGTGTCGATCCACTGGCCGCCACTGCCGGCTTCCAGGCCAGCACCGACGGCATCGACGACGACATCCGCGACATCTTCCTGGAAGAAATGCAGGAAGAGATCAACAACCTGCGCCAGGCGCAACAGGCGTGGATGACCGATCCCACCCAGTTGCCCGCACTTACGCCGATCCGCCGTTCGTTCCACACGCTGAAGGGTTCCGGCCGACTGGTCGGTGCCGCCGTGCTGGGCGAATTCGCGTGGCGCGTGGAGAACATGCTCAACCGTGTGCTCGACGGCACCGTGCTGCCGCATTCCGGCGTGCAGGCGCTGATCGGCCACGCCATCGAAGCGCTGCCGCAGCTGTATTCGATGCTGAAGGAAGACACCGTTCCGACGGCGCCGCTCACTGGCATCATGCAGGCGGCTGATCATCTTGCGGCCGGCGAGCAGGCCAGCATGGAACAGTTCGCCACCAGCGGCACGCAGACCGTGCGCCGCGTGGTGCGCCGCCGTGTTCCGCGCGTATCGCCCGAGACCATTCCCACCGCCACGCACACCGATCATTCGGCCGCGGCCATCCTGCCGTTCGAAGCGCCTGCGCCCGTGGCCGAGGCGATCGAAGCGCCGGTGTTGCCGCCAGTCGATCCGGTGCTGCTGGAAATCCTGCGCAGCGAAGTGGCGCAGTACCTGCAGACCATCCGCAATGCCGTGACCTTTGCCCAGGGCGACATCCCGGTGGAAGACGGGCTGCTGCGCGCCGTGCATACGCTGCATGGCGCCATCGCGATGGTCGACATTCCGCTGTTGATCCAGTTGCTGTCGCCGCTGGAAAGCCTGCTCAAGCGCCTGCGCGCTGCGGGCGAACCGCTGTCCGGCGAAGGCGTGCGCCTGTTGCGCCAGAGCGCCGACGTGGTCGACGAGGTGATGGCGCAGTTCGATGCACCACATCCGCAATTGCCGGATGCATCCGCCATCATCGCGCGCCTCACCGAACTGCGTGATCACCAGCCCGAACCGCAGATCGCACA
>NZ_DATEJY010000218.1:0-2043 GCF_035277725.1 Dyella sp.
GAGGCGTGGGCGCCGGCGATGCAGGTGCAGTTCGAATTCATCAACTCCGAGATCAACCCGCAGTTCGCCAACATCGTCAGCCCGACCGAAACCGTGGTGGTGTCGCGCTTCCATGTGGAACTCGACGGCGGCGGCGGCGAAGTGCATCTCACCTTGCCGTACGCGATGGTGGAGCCGATCCGCACCATGCTCGACGCCGGCGTGCAGAGCGATCGCATGGGCGAACGCGACGAGCGCTGGATCCACTGCCTGCATGACGAAGTCATGGATGCCGAGGTGGAACTCACCTCGCTGTTGCTGGAAACGCGCATCAGCATCGGTGAATTCCTGGGCTTGCGCATTGGCGACGTCATTCCGATCAGCCTGCCTGACGTCACCACGGTGTTTGCCGAAGACGTACCGATCTTTCGCGGCGAATACGGCCAGACCAATGGCCGCTACGCCGTTCGCTACAAGGCCGCCGCGGGCCGCCGCGCGCCACTGACCAACTTCGACTTTGCCCCGGAAAAAATCGCATGAGCCAGAATTTTGATTCCGCACCCTTCGTGAGCGGCGAACAAGGCACACCGTTCGACGCCTTGAACGGCGCGGGCGCAGACAAGGCCGACGTCAGCCTGGACATGATCCTGGACGTGCCGGTGACGCTGGCGATGGAAGTCGGCCGCACACGTATCAGCATCCGCAACCTGTTGCAGCTCAACCAGGGCTCGGTGGTGGAACTCGATCGCGCCGCCGGCGAGCCGCTGGACGTATTCGTCAATGGCACTCTGGTGGCGCATGGCGAAGTAGTGGTGATCAACGAGAAGTTCGGTATTCGCCTGACCGACGTGATCAGCCCGGCCGAACGGGTGCGCAAGCTGAGATGAGCATTGCATCGAGCTTATTGGCGCGCGCGCTAGCGGCGAGCGTGCCCGATATCAACGTGACCGGCGAATTGCTGCGCGTGATGTTGAGCCTGGGCGCGATCGTGGCGTTGATCTTTGCCGCGGGCTGGCTCACGCGTCGCTTGCAGTCGCGGCAGGTCGGTGGCGGGCGTCGCCTGCGTTGCATCGAGACGATGGCGATCAGCACGCGCGAGCGTGTGTTGCTGATCGAAGCCGATGGCAAGCGCCTGCTGGTGGGCGTGGGTGCCGGCGGCATTCGCGCGCTGCATGTGTATGAAGGCACGGTGCCGGTGGATGCCACGCCGGCGCCAGTACCGGTTCCGCCCTTTGCGGAGTTGTTGAGCCGGTTGGGGCGGAAGTCATGAATAGCGTTGCACGCGAATTCCACCATCCGTCGCCCCGGCGCAGGCCGGGGCCCAGCGACTTTTCCGCGGCCCATGCAAAGTCGCTGGGCCCCGGCTTGCGCCGGGGTGACGGGATTGGGAAGTTGCTGGCTGGCTTGATGCTGCTGGTGTTGTTTGTACTGTTTTCGTCTGGCGTGCACGCAGCGACGACCGCTACGTCGACCACGGTTGCACCCATCGCCCCCATTGCCCCGATAGCGCAAACCGCGGGCATCCCCGTCCTCACCGTTCAAAACGCCGGCAGCGGCCAGAACTGGAGCCTGTCGCTGCAAGTAGTGGCACTGATGACCGTGCTCACCTTGCTGCCCGCGATATTGCTGATGATGACCTCGTTCACGCGCATCATCATCGTGCTGAGCTTTCTGCGTCAGGCGTTGTCCACGCAGTCCACGCCACCGAACCAGGTGTTGCTCGGCTTGGCGCTGTTTCTTACCTTCTTCGTGATGTCGCCGGTGCTCAACCGCGCTTACGAAAATGGCGTCAAGCCGTACATGGATCATCAGATCAGCGCGGAAGCTGCCATTCCCGCCGCCGCCGCACCGTTCAAGCACTTCATGCTGGACCAGACGCGCGATGCGGATTTGCAGCTGTTCACGCGCCTGGCGAAGGAACAGCCCTATGCCAGCAAGGATGACGTGCCGTTCCGCGTGGCGATGCCGGCATTCGTCACCAGCGAATTGAAGACCGCCTTCCAGATGGGCTTTCTGTTGTTCATCCCGTTCCTGGTGATCGACATCGTGGTGGCGAGCGTGCTG
>NZ_DATEJY010000219.1:0-25105 GCF_035277725.1 Dyella sp.
ATGCGAGCCAGCCAATCGAACAACGCGGTAAGGTCGATGTTGTGTTCGGTCGACTTCCACAAGGCTTTCTTCGGCACGAGCAGATAGGCCTCGATGCCGCCATTGAAGCCGCCGGCGCCGCGCGCGTCCGCTGCATTGGCAACCACCCATCCCGCGAGATGCAGCGCGGCATCTCGCCAGCGCGTGTCGCCGGTTGCATCGTGCAAGGCCAGCAGCGCCAGCGCGGCCCACGCGACGTTGCCGCACGAGGTGCCGTCCTGGTACGCGCTGGAATAGTCGTGCGCGGCATCTATCCAGCGCTTGCGCTTGGCGTCCCACCAGCGGTTTGGCAACGGCCTGTCGCCCTTGATGATGCCGGCGCGGTAGGCATCACGCAGGCGTGTGTCGTTGATCGAGGCAAGCCGCAAGGCTTCGCCGATGCGTTCGGCCTGTTGCGGCTTGCCGCATGCAAGCAAGGCGATGACGGCGAGTGCGTTGTCATAGGTGAAGGCTGCGGAACGCAAGGGTGCAAGATCGGGTGTGCCTTGTCCGCGCAGGCTGTCGTAGCTGCGTAACAGCAATGCTGCATTTCCCGGCGCGGCGTCGACACGGGATGCGATGGCGTGGCAGCCGGAGCGTGCGATGGTTGCGGCGCGCGGTGAGTTTGTTGCGGACGGAGTCGCTACTCCCGCATGGGCGGGAGACGTTGCAGATAGGGCAAACGTGAGAAGGGCGATGAGAGAAACCCGCCGATTTAGAGGCTGACGATGTTGAGCTCCAGGCGATTGAAACATCCAAATCCCAAAGATGAAGATGTAGGTTGGGGTGATCCGTTGGGGTTCGGCTATGCCTCACCCCAACCTACATGGACTTGCGTATCAGAAATCCGCACGCACGCTGAGGTTGTAGCGCGTGTCGTCGCGGAAGAAACCCTTCGGCACGCTCAATCCATCGGTGTTGATGATTTCCCGGGTGCGGAAAGTCGAGTTCAACAGGTTGGCCACCTGCAGCGAGAGCTTCACGTGATCGGTAAGCGCGTAGATCAACGATGCATCCAGCTGGCCTTGCGAATCGGCCATCACCGGCAGGAACGGATAATCCGCCTCGTAGCCGGTAATCAGGTATTTCGAGCGCCAGTTGTACGCAAGGCGCGTGGACAGCGGGCCTTTCTCGTAATACAGGGTGATGTTGTAGGTGTTGCGCGACAGTTCGTACGGAGGCAGCTTGAGCTGGTTCACGCACTGCGTGGCCGGCGCATAGCCGCTGGGGCAGAAGTTGGCCGAACCGTAGCTCAGGTTATACGGCTTGATGTACGTGTAGTTCATCTGCGTGCCGAAACCGGAAAGCCAGCCGGGCAGGAAATCGTATTTCTGCTGATAGGCCAGCTCCGCGCCGCGCACGCTGCCGCCCTTATTCAAGTTGGCCAGGCCGATGGTGTACTGCTCCGGATAGCTCACGCCGTTGTTGGTCACCGTGGTGTCGACCACGCTGGTGATGGTCTGGATGGTGTTGTTCAACTGCTTGTAGAACAGCGTGCCGGAGATCGACCCGGCGTGGCCGAAATACCATTCCTGCGTAATGTCGAAGTTGTGCGCCTTGATCGGCATGAGATACGGATTGCTGCCGCTGTAGCCGTTGCCCACGGTCGGCACGGTGCTGCCGTTGGTGCCGTAGGGCAGCAGACCGCTCACCGACTGCCCTGCCTGCAACTGGTTGAGCGTCGGCCGATATACCGATTCGGAGAATGCGAAGCGGGTGATCAGGTCGTTGGTCCAACCGATCGACAGGTTGAAGCTGGGAAGCCAGTTGTTATACGAATTGCGGGCGGTGATCGGCGTGTATGCGCCGTTGGCGAAGGTAATGTATTGCTGCTGTTGCGCTGGCGTGAGCGCACAGAACGTGCCCGGCGCTGGCGTGCTGCCGCCCTGCGTCTGCGTGAGGCAGTACTGCGCGATGCTGACGCCGTTGAGCACCGCCGACTGGTTCGGGAGGATTAGATAGCCTTCCGCATCATCCTGGGTGTGTACGTAACGCATGCCCACATTGCCGCTGATCTGCAAGCCGCTGAGAAAGTCGGTGTTGTCGTTGCCGAAATTCAGGCGCACGTAGGCGGCGTTGGTCTTCTCCTGGTTGGAGGCGACTTCCTGCGGCAGGTAGAACGTACCCGGCACAAACACATCGCTGTTGACGTACTGGGTGCGCTCATAGAGCGTGTAGTACGGCCCGACGCTGCCAGGCGGGTTCATCGCCATGGCCTGCTTGTTGATCTGCTGGATGATGGCAGCGGCCTGGTGGAATTGCGTGAGCGGATTGAGGTTGAAATAGGGCGCAACAATGCCGCCGAAATTGCTGTTGCTGAAGCCGGGCAGGTTGAGGTTGTACAGCGAGGTAACACCTGGCGTATCGGTTGCGGTAACCGCGTTCTGCCCGTACGGCGAGCTGATGGCGGAGTAGTTGTACGCCGAGTTCTGCACCGTTTCACGCTGGTCGGAGTGACGTACGCCGAACTGCAGGTTGTCCAGGAAACTTTCGTCGATATCGAAGGTGCCATCCAGGCGGAAAGTGCGCTGGTTGCCCCAGGAATTGGCAAAGTGATCCTGCGCCGCTGCCCAATAATAATTGTTGGGATTGCTGTAGTACTGCGCCGTTGTTTCGTTCGGATCCGGCGAAAGCAGGCTGACGCTGGGCGTGCTGCTGCCGTGCTGGGTGATGTCCCAGTTGGCTTGCGTCAATTGGCGAATGTAGTAGTAGAAGTTGTTGAACTTGGATTTGGTGTCCTGCACATCGGCGCTCAGGTGCAACCGGTCGTTGACGTTCCATTTCAGGTTGAAGCTGTAGTCGTTGGTGACGTAGCGGTTGCGGTACGCGGTACTGTCGATCTGGGTTTGCACACCACCGTAAGTGATCGGCAGGAAGCTCGATGAACCTGGCGCGCCGCCGATGATGCCCGACTGGAACACACCGCTGCCGTCGTAAACAGGTGTTGCGCCAGCCACCGGCACGGCGCAACCGGCCAGCGATTGGCCAAACGCGCAACCATCGGTCGAGGCTTGCAGGGTGTGCTCGTAGGTGGTTTCCGTATCCGACGCGCGATCCCATTCCAAGGTCGCTTGCCACGCCTTGTCCGGGCTTTCCCATTGCGTGGAAAGCACGTGGCCGAAACGCGTGCTGCTTTCGTTCTGCACGCGCAGGTCGGCACCGACCGGCACGTACGCATATTGGCCCGGCGCAAGGCCTGGGAAACTGTCGGTTCTGCCGTTAGGCAGCGCGCAACCATCGCAGCGCCGCTGGAAATCGACCAGCGAGATGGCGTTGTCCTGCTGCTTGATGCGGTCGTAGGCCACATTGAGCAGCACGCCGAAGCGGCCGATCTCGGTGTTCCAGTTGTGGCTGAGCAGGCCCGCGATCTGCGGCGTGCCTTTCTTGTCCAGATTGCCCCAGTAACTGCCGAGGGTGAGCGATACCTGCGTATCTTTCTTGCTGTCGAAAGGCTTGCGTGTATTGAGATCAATCGAACCGGCGATGCCGCCTTCGATCATGTCGGCGGTCTGGTTCTTGCTCACCACGACCGAGCCGATCAATTCCGGCGACACCGTGAAGAAGTTCAAGCCCTGGCCGCCGCCGGCGGAAAACACCTCGCGGCCGTTGAACAGTGTGCTGGTGTAAGGCAGGCCTTGCAGGCTGATGTCCGAGCCCTGGATGGAGAAGTGATCCGGATCGGCCGCGACGCCGAACGCGCTCACCGCCACGCCCGGCACGCGCTTCAGCGCCTCGGTGACCGAGGTGTCGGGCAGGGAGCCGGCGTCCTGCGCGGAAATCGCATCGACCACCGTATCGGCGTAGCGCTTGATGTCCTGCGCCTGGTTCAAACTGCTGGAGAAGCCGTTGACGGTGAGGCCGCTGAGCAGCTTGGCTTCTTTCTCGTCGGTCTTGGTGGCGGTGTCTTTTTTCTTGTTTGCCGTCTTCGCGTTGTCAGGTGTGGTTTGGTCGCTTGACGGCGGCGTCGATTGCTCGGTTTGTGCATGCAACTGCCCTGCAGCAAACAACGTTAACGCAATGGCGAAGGACAGCCGGCAGGGCTGATGCATGAATGGCTTTTTCATTACTGAATCTCTCCCAAGTTCAGTGAACACCCGCCGTCGCTTCCCTTGAAAAGTCCCCGGAGCGAGGCGGCGAAAAGTGCTGCAAAACGCATCGCGGCGCCTTAGGTGGCGCCCCTTTTTATGGGCGATGCTTCGAACTTGAGGGCGCTGGTCTTTGTGTCGTCCCGGCGAAAGCCGGGTCCCAGTGCCTTTGGGCGAAAGTCGCTGGGCTCCGGCGTTCGCCGGGGCGACGATCTAGCAGACACCCTTAAGTTCGAAGCATTGCCTATTCCCCTCGCGTTGCGCGCTGCAGCATGCGGGTTTTGGTCCGCGACGCACGCTATTAAAAATGTACAAGCGCTGTCAATACGAAAATACCAGCGCTGGTACTTTGTATCGGAAAGAGTGAAATTCAGGTGGTTGCACGGCTTGTGCTTGGGTTAGCATGGGCCGTTGAAAACCATGAACAGGTCAGGGCGATACATGCCTGCGAGAATCGAAGACGTTGCTGCGCATGCAGGTGTGTCCACCAAAACGGTATCCCGCGTCCTCAACGGCCATACGAGCGTGCGCGCCAAGCTGCGTGCACGCATCGAAGCGTCGATTCGCGCACTCAATTACGTACCCAATCCGGCGGCGCGCGGCCTGGCGGGCAACCGGTCCTATCTGGTCGCCTTGCTGTACGACAACCCCACCGCCAACTCCAGCTACATCATGGAGTTGATCGTGGGCGTGCTGCAGGCCTGCAAGGGCACACCGTACAACGCGGTGCTGCACCCCTTCGAAGCCGGGGACGACCTTGCCGCGCGCATCGATGGCTTTGTGGCCACGCATCGCCCGGACGCGCTGGTGCTGGTGCCGCCGCATGCGAACAACGTCAAGCTGCTGCAGCGCCTTGATGAATTGGATATCCGCTATTCAACCATCTCCTCCAAGTTGCGCGAATCGCGCATCGACATCGGTTTCGACGAGCGCAAGGCGGCAGCGGGCATCGTCGAACATCTGGTATCGCTCGGGCACCGGCGCATCGCCCATATCACCGGCTTGAAGGGGCACGGCGCGTACACGTGGCGGCTTAGCGGTTATCGCGACGCGTTGCGCAAGGCTGGCATCGCCTTCGACGAATCGCTGGTGGCCGAAGGGGACTTTACATTCGCATCGGGCATTGCCGCGGCGAAAACCTTGCTCAACCGGCGGCGTCCGCCCACGGCGATCTTTGCCGCGAATGACGACATGGCATGCGGCGTGATACGCGAAGCTTACGAACGCGGGCTGGCCATTCCCGATGACCTGTCGGTGGGCGGCTTCGATGACACGCCGGTATCGCAACTGATCTCGCCCGGCCTGACCACGGTGCGCCAGCCCTGCCGCGAGATCGCCTGCCTGGCCGCCGAAAGCGTCCTGCAATCCATCCGCGATCCGGCCATTCGCCTGCATGCGCGCGTGCCGTACCAGATGCAATGGCGCGCATCCACGACGCAACTCAAAAAGCCGTAGGATGGCGGCTCGCCGTCGTCGGGCTCGCCACGCGCCTGACACATGGCATCACGGAGGGGCGAGCGGTGATCGACGACACAGCCGAAGCTGCATTAGGCGGGCTCCCGCAAGGCGGGATGGCCGTTGAAGCGACCTGGCCGGCGCGGCAGGTCGACTGGTTGTTCATCGTGGTTTATGGCGTGGCCTACACGGGCCTGTGGATGGCACTACTGCCGCCGATCCTGACAGGGTTGACGATGCGCGTGCACGAGCTGGCTCCCGCGCACGCCACAGCCAGCCTGTCGCTGGTCGTTGGCGTGGGCGCGCTGATGGCGTTGTTCGGCAACCCGTTCTTCGGCCGCTTGTCGGATCGCACCACCTCGCGTTTCGGCATGCGGCGGCCATGGTTGATCGCGGGCGCCTTGGGCGGGGTAGTGGGCTTGGCGGTGATTGCGACGGCGGTGTCGGTGCCGCAACTGTTGCTGGGCTGGTGCATCACACAACTGGCCTATAACGCAGAACTGGCGGCGTTGGCGGCCATCTTTGCCGACCAGGTGCCGGCATCGCAGCGCGGCACGGTTTCCGGCATCGTGGGTATCAGTCTGCCGTTGGGGATGATCAGCGGCACCTTCCTGATGCAGGCGCTTGCCGATTCCACCCTCGCCATGTTTCTGGTGGCGGCGGTGATCGCCTTGATCAGTGCATTGATTCTGATCTGGCTGCTGCCCGATCAACGCCTGGCCGTTGCACAGCGGCAGCGTTACGGATGGCGCGAATTGCTCGGCAGCTATTGGATCAATCCGCTGCGCTTTCCCGATTTCGGGTGGGCGTGGAGCAGTCGTTTTCTGCTCTACGCGGGTATCGCGGTGTTGATGACCTATCAGGGGCTTTATCTGATTCATCAACTGGGCTGTGCGCCGGCTGACGTGCCGCGGCGGATCTTTCTGTCCACGTTGGTGCAGTCTTGTGCGGTGGCGATCTTCAGTGCGGTGGGCGGTGGTTTGTCCGATGCGATCGGAAAGCGCAAGGTGTTCGTATCCGGTGCTGCAGTGGTTTATGCATTGGCCTTGCTGATCGTCGCGTTCGCGGCGTCGTATCCGTGGTTTCTCGCTGGCATGGCGATCACCGGCGCGGCGCAAGGCGTGTATTTGGCCGCCGATCTTGCGCTGGTGACTGATGTGTTGCCGCAACGCGAAACCCATGCGGCGGGGAACCTGGGCATTTTCAATATCGCCAATGTGATGCCGCAGTCGCTGATGCCGGCAGTAGCGCCGGCGATTCTGTTGGCGAGCGATGGAAGTTATGCGGCGCTGTTCGTTGTCGCGGCCATGCTTGTTGCGCTGAGCGCATGGGCCATCCTGCCGGTACGTTCGCAGTAGGAACGTTAAGGGCCGCGTTCGCTCACCCTAACCTGCGTCGTCATGCACACATGTAGGCTGGGATGAAATCCCAGCTTTGTTTGTGGCTCCTTGTGCTGGGATTTCATCCCAGCCTACACGCGCTCCGCCTGCAAAAAGCGGCCAGCATGACCGCCATCACGGAAAAATGACAGCGCTTGTATTTTCATTTTGACAGCGCTTGTACTTTCGCATTTCAAGCGCCACGACAACCAGAAAACCCGGCGGCGACTGTCCCCACACGGCTGCATCAAGAGCGTGCCGTGGAATCGCCCATTCCCAATGTTTGGCTGTGATTTCACCCATCGCAAAAGGAGACAGTCCATGCAAAAGAGCATCCATTCGACGCAGTGGTCCACACTGGTACTGAGTTCGCTGGGTACCTCGATCGGCGCCGTGCTTTCCACCGCCGCGCTAACGGCCATGCCGATACAGTCGCTGCGTGCACAGACGACCTGCGCAGCTGCCTGGAGCGCTTCAACCGTCTACACGCAAGGCCAGGCGGCTAGCGAAAACGGCATCAACTACGTGGCCAACTGGTGGACGCAGGGCAACGATCCGGCCACCAACAACGGCGGTGCCGGCAGCGGCCAGCCTTGGACGTCGCAAGGTAGTTGCGGCAGTGCGCCCACACCGACACCAACGCCAACTCCCACACCGACACCAACACCAACACCAACACCAACACCAACACCTTCGCAAAGTTATGGCGCCACCGACGAACCCGGTGGCATAGCGCAGTTCTACGCCGACGGCGGCACATGGGCCGATCTGCACTACACGCCTGCCGGCGGCAGCCAGCTCAACGTGCGCATGAGCAATAGCGGCACCGATAACACGTATGACGTTTCCGGCCTCACCAATGGCGAGCAGGTGAGCTACTGGTTCACCATCGACCAAAGCGACGGCTCGGCAGTGAACACGCCTTCGCAAACCTTGACGTACGCCGCGCCAACCCCCACGCCGACGCCAACACCGACACCTTCGCCATCCGGTCCGGTATTCCCGACCGCTGGCACCACTTTCAACCTGGTCAATGGCACCGGCGGTGCGTATGCCGACAACCAGATCTACTGGACCATGGTCGGCCAGGACCCGGCTCATCCCGGCACGTTCGTGCACGTCGATTGTTCGGGCGACCTTATTCCGATGGCGCCGGGCGACAATGGTGCGCTGAGCAAGAACGGCCAGAGCTACGCCGATTACTCGATTCCGTTCTCGCAGTGCAAATCGTTCACCGTGCCGCAGATTCTTTCCGCGCGCATCTACTTGAGCGTGGCCAGCCCGATGTATATCCAGGCCGTCGGCAATCCGGTATACGGCTACACCGGCCCGAATATCGATAATCCCACCGATCCCAACATCAACGTGACGTTCGACTTCGTGGAAGTGAATATCAATGCCACCAACTTCTACGGCAACACCACGCGCGTCGATCAGTTCGGCATGCCGATTCGGCTGGAACTGCAAGATCCCAGCGGCTACGACCACACCGTGGGCGAAACGGAAAGCCGCGCCGCGCTGTTCCAGGAATTCGTGGCGCAGGTGCCGGCGGCGTTCCAATCACTCGCTCAGGTGCAAGCGCCCTATCGTATCGTGGCGCCGGCACATGGCAGCTTTGGCGCGGGCGGTTCCCAGGCCACCTATCTGGATAGCTACATCCAGTCCATCTGGAATCAATACCGCACCCAATCGCTGGTATTCACCGATGCGCAAGGCACGTTCACCGGCAACGTCGTCGGCAACCAGTTCGTGTTTACCGACGGGCAGGGCACGTACTACATCAACAATGTACCGACCACGCAGGAAGTGTTGCTTGGCAATGGCGTATTCAACGATGCCAGCAATGCTGCCGCAGGTGTTGCCACAGCCAAGCAATTGCAGATCCAGGCGCAGGTAGATGCCGCGTTGAACCGTCACGTGGCCGAGAATGCAGCGGCGTGGGATACATCGGCGAATTTCTACAACAGCGCGCCGACCAACTCCTATTCTGCGTTCTGGCATGCGCACAGCCTCAACGGGCTGACCTACGGTTTTCCGTATGACGATGTAAGAGGTTTCAGCTCCTCGTTGATTGGCAGCAATCCTACGGTGGCTACCATTACGGTGGGTTGGTAAGAGGGTAATCGTCCTTTCTCCCCTGCACGGAGATGTTGGGGTTCGGCGATGCCTCACCCCAACATTGCGATGCCCGACTGCCACGCGAAGGGCGTAGGCTGGGATGACAATCCCAGCTTTGCCGTGAGATGACGGATGCTGGGATCGGCATCCCAGCCTACGTTCTCCGCATGCGAACCGCATGCGCTCAATCGTGATAAAGCTGGCTGCGGCCGCCGTCGATCAGCAAATCCGTGGCATTGATAAAGCGCGCTTCGTCGCTGGCCAGGAACAGGGCGGCATAAGCTACTTCATCGGGCGTGCCGATACGTTTGCACGGCAGCAGCTCTGCTTGCCTGCGGCGTTCGGCTTCGGGATCCGGGCATGACTGGAAATAGCGTTCGGCGGCCGGCGTCAGGATCAATCCCGGCGAAATCGAGTTCACGCGAATACCGCGGGCCGCATATTCCAACCCCAGCGCGCGCGTGAGTCCAATCAAGCCGTGTTTGGCGACCGGGTAGGGAAAACTGCCGGGAATGATCTGGTGCCCATGCACGGATGCGATGTTCACGATATGTCCGTAGCCTGCTTCGAGCATCGACGGCAGCACCGCACGCGCGCAATGCCATGCACCTTGCACGTTGATACCGAGATTGAGTTGCCAATCCGCATCGCTCAAGGTCAGCGGATCGCGAAAGACGTTGATGCCTGCACCGTTGATCAGGATGTCGATGCGGCCGATTGCTTCCTTGGCCTGCGCAACGGCGTGCTGTACCTCGTCGGCATTGGATACGTCGGCTTGCACGGCGATCGCATGGTGACCTGCATCGACGAGTTGGCGCGCTGATACTTCAGCAGCGGCGGCGTCGATATCCAACAACGCCAGCGCCGCACCTTCGCGCGCAAACAACGCAGCAATGGCGCTGCCGATGCCACTGGCAGCGCCCGTGATCAGGGCCGTTTTGTTTTCAAGCCGCAGGCGCATGATCTATTCGCGGTCGAAGGTGATGGCCGTGCCTTGGAAATCGCCATGCATCAAGACGTCAATGCCCATGTTCATCCAATAGGCGCCGCTTGCCACAGTGGGCGTATGCGCCGCCAAGGTTCCCTGCAGCACGTGCACGCGATAGCGCGCATCCGGATCGAGCCCCTGCAGCCGCACGGTCGGATACGGATAGCCTTCGGTGCTGGAATGCAGGAAGGCGAACAGCACGGCATGCGCCTTGTCGGACGAGACATCTTCGGTGGCCGAATGCTCGCTGCCGTTATCGGGCGACACCAAGCGATACAGATCGCCATGCTGTACGGTCTCGCGGATGGTTTTGTACTCGGCAACCAGGCGCTTGGCTGTGCTCATGTCCTGCGCGCTCCATTTGCCCAGGTTCGCACCGATGCCGAGCGAGCCTTGCATGGCTGAAAGAAAACGGTATTCCAGGGAGAGGCTGCGCCCATTCATGAAGGAGGGCGAGTCGGTCACCCAGGCCATCATCACGCCCGGTGTATGTGCTTGTGTAAAACCATCCTGGATGCGCAGGCGATCGTAGGCATCCGTGTTGTCGGATGGCCACACTTCGTCGGTGAGATGCATGATGCCGAGATCCACGCGGCCGCCGCCGCTGGAGCACGATTCAATCTCCACGTTCGAATGCTTGTGGCGCAGTTCTTCCAGGATGCCGTAGACGTTGCGCACGAAGTCGACATAGACATTTTTCTGCTGGTCCGGCGGCACGGCCGGCCAACCCGGCTCGGACCAGCTGCGGTTGTAATCCCACTTGAGGAAGGCGATCTGGTTTTCGCTCAGCAATTTGTCGAGTGCGTTGAACACGTAGGCGCGCACGTCCGGACGCGCAAGGTTGAGCACCATCTGGTTGCGGCCCAGCGTACGCGGGCGGCCGGTCATGTTGAGCACCCAATCCGGATGGGCGCGGTACAGATCGCTGTCCGGGTTGACCATCTCCGGTTCAACCCAGATGCCGAAATCCATGCCCAATGCGTGGACGCGATCGATCAAGGGCTTCAATCCATGCGGGAATTTCTGCGGATTGACAGTCCAGTCGCCCAGGCCGGCCTTGTCGCTGTTGCGTGCACCGAACCAGCCATCGTCGACCACAAAACGTTCGACGCCGATGCTTGCCGCTTTTTCGGCGAGCGCCATTTGTCCCGCTTCGTTGACGTCGAAGCCGGTCGCCTCCCACGAGTTGTAGAGCACCGGCCGCGCACGCGGATGCGGTGCCTGCGGCAGGATCCGCGCAAGTTCCAGCCGATGCATCAGCCGCGACGCTTCGCCCATGCCGCCATCGGTAACGCCTGCATAGAAACTGGGTGTCTGCAGGCTTGCACCCGGTGCCAGCTTGTAGCCGAAATCAAAGGGATTGAAACCGCCGGTGACGCGGATCTGCTCGGCCTGATCCTGTTCGATCGTCATCTGCCAGGAACCGCTCCACGCCAGCGCGCCGAACCATACTTGCCCATGGATTTCGTCGGCGTTGTTGCGGCGGATGGCGAACCACGGTTCGTTCTGCATGCCGGTGCTGCCGCGGCGGCTTTCGAGCACGGTCTTGCCGGGTTGCACCGCGCGCTCGTAGATGTCGTTCTCGCCCGCCCAACGGCCGGCGAGATAACGCAGCGTGTAGTCGCGTCCGCGCGGCAGGAACCACGTGCCTGCGGCTGCCTGTTCCACGATCACCGGCGTCGAAGTGCGATTCTCGATCACCGCGCTGCGCCGCACGATGCCGGTGCCGGGGTCGATCTCGTATTGCAAGGTGACGACGATGGGGCGTTCGATGTCCTTCATGACGATGTACAACACGTTGTCATGCACGCTGTTGGAGACGTAGTGCAGAACCAGGTCGCGATTGCCGTCCGGAAACGTCACCTTCAGATCCGGCTCGTAGTAGAGCCCTTCGCCCCAGCCGGCGTATTCCTGCGGAATGATGTTGACCGTGCCATCGATCGCGTCACGGCGGGGAGGCGCAACAGGGGGCGGCAAAGGATCGCCAGAGGCCAGTCGCGGTCCCCAATAAATCGATTGCAGTTGCCCGTTTTCGTTGACCCCGAACGCGTAGGTCACCTTGGCCGCATCGAGCCGGAATACCTTGTCCGATACCTCGATATGCGCGGTGTCGTTACGAGTCGCCGCACGCGCATTGCTCCATGCGCTACTTGTTATCAACACCATGGCGCCCAGAATCGCCAAGCCATGGCGGGCGCATGCTTTGGAAAATTTCATCGAGCGGGAACCCCTTTGATCGCCGTTGGATACGTCAAAGGTGGTTTTATACGACAAATGTCATGTGGGTGCTTGCTGCAGTGTGGCAATCCATTGCGATGGAGTCGTTGCTCGTAGGCTGGGATGAAATCCCAGCATGGGTGCGTCAATAGCGCTGGGATTTCATCCCAGCCTACGTATGTATGTAACTCATGCCGTTTTGCGCACGTTTGATGATGAAGCTCGCCCGATATTCGTCATGGTGGCGTGAGTATCACCGCATCAAGCAGGTCATTGGCACCTCCGTCCTCGCATCATCGAGGACGGAGGCATCTACGCACTATTGAACGATATTCGCCGTCACGTGATACACGCGCCCGCCCCAGCCATCATTGGGGAAAGCGTCCGACACCTTTACGTAAACCGGCTTGGCGCCATTGCTGGCGGCACCGAGATACGGTGTCAGGTCGATGGTGCGGGCGGCCTTGTTGGAGCCGTCGGTGATCGGCTGGGTCTCTTGCAATACGGTCGTCCAGTTCTGGTTGTCCACGCTGACTTGCACCAGGAATTCATTGTCGATGGTCAGCGTGACTTGCGCCGACGTGCTGTCGGCGGGGAAGGGGAAGCGATAGGTGAAATGCGCGGTGCCGTCGGCAAAACGGTTTTGCACGCCGTTGCTCTGCGAACCGTCGGGATCGAACAGCCATGGGGTTTCCTCGACGGTGCCGGTGTCGAAGTCGATCGTGTGCGCGATCAACACGTCGGCCTGCGTGGTGAAGTTCATGCCGGCCGCTGCCACGTTGGCGGTGACTATCTGATGTCCATCCGCCGCCGTGCTCGGCACGGTAATCGTTAGCGGCGTGGTGGCACTTACCGGATCTGCGTTGCCGTGTGGCTGCAGGTGCACCATGGTGGTTGATGGTGTCGCCGTCCAACCGGCCGGTGTGTTGATGGATGCGCGTGCTTGCAGCGGGAAGAACCCGGTAGCCGAGACGCCAAGATCAAGTGTGATGGACGCGCTGCCTGAGGCGGGCGGCATCACTACCGGTTGCGCGGGTGACATGGTTGCGGCCAGCGATTCCCACGGCGTCACGCTCGGTACGTTGCCGATCAATGCGCTGAGCGCGCTGGCTTGCGTGCGCCAGTCGAACACGTTGGGATGATCGTTGTCGGTGGCGCCGGACCAGCGTGTGCCGAGCCGGCCGGCGGCGTCGCGGTCGTCGTTCCAGATGCTTTCGGCTTGTTGCTGCAGAAAGGCGGTGTAGCGTGGATCGTGCGTCGTGTCGACAAGATCGGTCCAGTAGCGCATGAAGATGCCCTTGAACTGCTTGCCGTTGTCGTCGCAGGTTTGATCCGTGGCGTCGCAGCTTTCGGTCAGGATACCGTTGGTCACCAATCCGTTCGGGCCGATCGCGGCATCCGCCAGTTGCTGCACGCTCGCCAGGATCTTCGGATCGCGCGTCGCACGCCACAATTCCAGGCCAGCACCCATCGCCATGCCCTGGTTGTAGGTCCATACGGTCTGGCCGTTGTTGGTGCAGGCGTTGGTAAGGCCATCGTTGACCAGGCCGTTGGCGTTGATCATGCCGCTGTTCTGGAACCACGCCCAGGCGGTGCTGGAGCGGGCCAACCATTGCGTGTCGCCGGGGATACGGTTGTGCAACTCGGCGGTGAGCCGAATCCACAAACCGTTGGTCACCGCGTTCTTGTAGGTGCGCTCGGCATTCCACCACACGCCGCCGCCGCAGGTGCTGGTGTCCCAATAGCCGTACACATAGTTGGCGATGGTGACCGCCATGTTGAGGTACTTCGGATTGCCGGTGAGGTCATAGGCTTCGACCCAGGTCAGCGCCCACCATTCGGAATCGTCGATGGCGCGGCTGGTGAAATTGCCCAAGAGGGGATCACCCGACAACACCCCGGCGGGAAACACGCCTTGGTCTTTCTCGAACGTGTTGTCCAGCTGGCCGAGATAGCGGCGGTCGCCGGTGCGTTGCATGTAGTCGCCGATGGTCTGCAAGGCGACGGCCGAATTCCACCAGCTGGAGGGAAACCAGGCCTTGTTCGGGTCGTAGGAATTCATCAACACATCCGCCGCCACGCGTGCGCGCGCGACGGCGGTGGGTCCATCGGTGTGCGGATTGGCCGGGTGCGTTCGTTCGGCCGCCATCGAAGGGAAGGCGACAGCCAGGGTCGTCAGGCTGGCCGCGGCCAGCAGGGTCAGGACTCGTATGCGTATGGCGTCGAGACTCATGATCAAAAGCACTCCGCTCGGATGCCCACGAAGGGAATGGAAGCAAGTTCGCTCCCATCAGCGCCCAGGCCGGACCGTGGGCGGTCATCCAGCCTGGAAACGTGCGTGCACGGGTGATTAGCCGTTTATACGGCTATATCCGCACGCGCCTGCACAGGCCCCCTGGCGGGATGGAGCCCGCCCTATGCCCAACTTTTTTCGGCAAGCATTGCCCGCTGGCAGCTGCGTTCCCCAACTCCCATGCGGCATTTGTATCGATCTAAATTCGACATCTAAAAAAAGGCAGCGTGATGGCCCGGTATACGGATGCTCAGCGATCGATGCCCGCGCCAACTGTAACGCGCTTGATGGGGTGATGCTCGTTGCAATGCAAAAGGGCGGGAAGATGTACGAGCTGTATTCGTAGGCTGGGATGAAATCCCAGCTCTGTTGTGCCCCATGGATGCTGGGATTTCATCCCAGCCTATGTGGTGCCGGCTTTGTTGCAGCTTGCGATGCCGGGATTATCATCCCAGCCAACTTAGGGATGCGCATGAACCATCAGGCTGATATCACCCGAACCATGTCTGCACAGGGCGCGACGCTCGACGTCATCCAGGCGACGCCCGCTGCGCTGTGGGGCGATGCCCGGGACGCGTGCGATGAGGCGTTGCGGCAAGGCCACGCCTTCGTGGCGATCTTGCGCGGCATGGAAGCATTTGCCGACGACCAGGTATTGACCGACGAAGACCGCCAACGTGCCGCGCGCTATCGTCAGGCCGGCGATCGCCACAACTTTGTGCTGGGGCGCAACCTGGTTCATTACCTGGTTCGTCCGCGCGGCATAGCCACGCCGTGCCGCTTCTCGATCGGTCCACGTGGCAAACCGTTTTTGCCTGACGCACCCGCTTATAACCTCTCGCACTCAGGGCGCTGGGTGGCTTGCGTGGTAAGTCATGACGACGCGGTTGGCATCGATGTGGAGACTTTTGCGCGACTCAAGGATTATCGGGATCTGCTTGGCGCCGTTACGCATCCGGTCGAGCGCCGCTGCATTGAGCAGGCGCGATCGGAGCATGGCCTGACCTTGTTCAAGCGTTGCTGGACACGCAAGGAAGCCATCCTGAAGGCGACCGGTGAAGGGCTCAACGACAACCTGCAAGGCATCGACGTGCGCCTGGAACAACACGAGCCCGTGCTCGATCACCCCATGCCATTGCGCCTGATGCATCTGACGACGGATCACGACGAGGCGACGATTGCGCTGGCCCTCAATCCTTCAGTGCCGGGTGTCGTAGCGATGTTTGTCGGCGAACCGCGCTGACATCTTCGCTCAAGCCCAGCCGCGCAGCCGATACCACCAAAGGCCGGCAAATTCGCGCAGGCAATGGCCGCTTAGATGCAAGGCGGATCGTCGTGGCCACCACGGGTGCGCCTGCCAGGACGGATACGCCGGGTCATGCGCCGGAGCAGGAATCACGTCCAGCCCTTGATTGACGAACGCCGCCGCCGCACGCGGCATATGGAAGCCGGATGTCACCAGCAAGATGCGCGTCAGATTGGCGCGCTTGAGCAGGGCGGCCGAAAACGCCGCATTCTCGTGCGTATTCCGGCTTGCGCACTCGGTCTGCAACGCGTTGACCGGCACACCTTGCTGCAACAGCCTGCGTGCCATGCGCTGGGCCTGGTCGCTACCGGAAACCAGTACCACCCCGGCGCGTGCATCGCGAAACAACTGCAAGCCGAAGCCGATGCGCGTGGCAAGGCTGTAGGCATCATCCGCATCCCAATCCGAACCGGATGGCGGCAACGCACCACCGCCAAGGATCACGATCGCATCGGCCTTGGCATAGGTAGATGCATCGCGTTGCGGGTAGTGCCGTTCCAGCGTGTCGCGCAAGTGCATGGCCATGACGGGAGTGGCGCATAGCCATAGCCAGCATGCGCCGATTGCCAGCAGTGCCAGGGCAGGGCGATAGCGTCGGCGACATAGGAAAACCAATCCGACCGCGACGAGGATGGCCGTTTGGTAGATCGGATAGAGCAGGTGCTCAAGCAGGTCCATCGCATCCTCGTGCGTGACGCATTGGCAGGTTGGGGTGAGGCGAAGCCGAACCCCAACGTCGCCCGCAAGCGCGGCAAAACGTTGGGGTTCGCGTGCCCCTCCTCAAACCTGCGGGCGGGTCAAAAAACATGCCAAGTCACCGGCGCCAGGGAAAGTCATCCGTCGTTTTTAACAAACTCGCCTCTTGCGTCGAGAGTTTGTCAAGAGCATATAATGAGACAGGGGTCACACTTTCACTTTTCCACCACCGGCCGAGAGTGCTTATGAAGAGCCTCAGTCGTTGTTTTGCGTTGTTCCTGCCATTGCTGCTCGCCGCCTGTGCGACAACGGGTGGTTCCAGCGCGCCACCGAAGCTGGATGCAGACGTGCAGGCCGTTACCACGTACCACATTGGTGTGGACGACCAGTTACAAATCACCGTCTGGCATAACCCGGATCTCAGCGTCAGCGTTCCGGTACGGCCGGACGGCCGCATTACCGTGCCGCTGATCGGTGACGTGGTGGCCGGCGGGCGTACGCCGGATCAAGTATCCGCCGAAATCAAGGACAAGCTGCAATCCTATATACGGGATCCGCAGGTGGCCGTCATTCTGATTGCGCTGCGCAGCAACGAATACCTGTCGCGGGTGCGGGTCACCGGGGCGGTGCGCAGCCCGATTTCCATTCCGTATCGCCAAGGCATGACCGTGCTCGACGCGGTCCTGGCCGCGGGCGGCATTACCGAATTTGCAGCGCCGGACCGTACCGAGCTGTATCGCAAGGGCGATGGCAGCAGTCCCGTCGCGTACGCGGTGCATCTGGAAAAGATCCTGCAGAAGGGCGATCTGGGCAACAACTATCCGGTACAGCCGGGCGATGTGATTACGGTGCCGCAGCGCGCGTTCTGATCGTGCGCTCCATGGGCATGGAGCGCATGCGGCGGCTTTTCAGGGATAGCAAAGGGAAGGGGATGTCATGGGGGGAGAACTAGCACCTTTGGGCGGCATGTTGCCGGCGCTGATCAACGAGGCGCGGCGCCGCCGCATGGCCTTAGGCATCGCCTTTGCCGTGATTGCGGTGGCAGCCCTGGTCGCCGGCATGTTCTGGCCGAAGAAATACGAAGCGTCCACCACCATCCTGGCGCAGGAAAGCAACATCATCACGCCGCTGATGGAAGGCGCCGCGTCGGCGACGGCGAACGCCAACCGCGCGGGTATCGCGCAGAACGTGATTTTCAGCCGCAAAGTGCTCGACCAGATTCTGGATGTCGGCGGCTGGACGGCAACGCATCCGACGCCGATCCAGCGGGATCTTATCCTTGAGGGCATTCGTGCCCGCACCAAGGTGCAGACCTCGCACGGCAATCTGATCACCATCAGCTACACCGATTCCGAGCCGCGGCGCGCATTCGTGGTGACGCAGGCGTTCGCGCATCTTTTCATCAGCGAAAGCCTGGCCTCCAAGCAGCGCGAAAGCCGCGATGCCTACGAGTTCATCAACAGCCAGGTGGAAACCTATCGGCGCAAGCTCACCGATGCCGAAGACAAGCTCAAGGCCTATCGCGAATCCAATGTGGATGCACGGCCCGGCAGCGATGCCGACACCAATTCGCGCATCAGCCAGCTGCGCACGCAAATCGAAAATACACAGCTGGAGCTGACCGAAAAACGCTCGCAGGCAGCGGCGTTGCAGGCCCAGCTGTCCGGCGAATCGGAAGTCAATGCGGTGCATACCACGCAAGGCATCTACGACGTCCAGCTCGCCGATTTGCAGAGCCAGCTCGACAAGCTGCTGCTCACCTACACCGACGAATATCCTGACGTGATCCGCCTGCGACACCAGATCCAGGATCTGCGCCAGCAGATGGCCCAGTCGGACCAGCGCAAGCAGGCGGCGCGCGCCGCCGGCGCGCCGATACCGCTGGATAACGCAGTGCAAATGAATCCGCTTTACCAGCAACTGAAGATCCAGCTGGCCGCCACCGAGGGCGATGCCGCCGCGGCCGAGGCACGCATCCAGGCCAGCGAATCGATGCTCGCCACGGAGCTGGATCGCAGCAAACGCATTTCCAGTTCGGAAAACGTCACCTCCGAGTTGACGCGCGACTACGACGTCAATCGCGACGTCTACCAGGATCTGCTGAAGCGCCGCGAGAACGCACGCGTGTCGATGAACCTCGACGCCGAACAACGCGGCCTGACCTTCCTGATCCAGAACCCCGCCGCGGTACCACTGGTGCCATCGGGCCTGCGCTTCATCCATTTCGGTGCGGCGGGCTTGCTGTTGTCGCTGGCCATCCCGTTCGGCTTGCTGTTCGCGCTGGTGCGTTTTGATCCGCGGGTGCGTTCGGCCGACCAGCTGGAGCGTGCGCTCGGCAGCAACGTGCTGGCAACGATTCCGTTCTACCCAACCCCGCGCGATCGCCGCCGCGGCCGGTTGCACAACACCATGCTGGTGTTGATCGGCGTCGGCGTTGCCGCGTTTTACCTGATTCTGTTCTGGATCCGGCACAAGGGTTGAACATGAATACCCAAGACGAAAACGTGTTTACCAATCGCCGTGATCACAAGCCCGATGCCAGCGTGCGCCATATCGACGAGACGCCTTCGACCGGGCATTCGATTGCGTTGATGACCGAAGGCGACCATGCACTGGTGCCGGCGCAGTTGGAACAGCGCCGGATGATTCACCGCGAAGATTCGGTGCGGCGCCAGTCCGATGCATTTCGCGGCATTCGCACGCGCCTGCTCGAGCTTGCCGGCGCGCAGAATTTCATCACGCTGGTGGTATCGGTCAGTCCACATTCGGGCGGCAGCTTCGTGGCGCGCAACCTGGCGGCGGCGTTTGCCTTCGACGAAGCGAAGACCAGCCTGCTGATCGACTGCAATCTGCGCTATCCCAACCAGCACAAGGCGCTGGGCGTGGAGCCGGAAAAGGGCGGCCTGATCGAATACCTCGAGCATCCGATCCGCGGCATCAAATCGATCATTTACCAGACCGGCATTCCGCGCCTGCGCCTGGTGCCGGCGGGTACGTCGCGCGAAAACGGCGGCGAATTCTTCTCGTCGTTCCGCATGCGCGCGATGCTCGATTCGCTGCGCTGCCGTTACGCCGACCGTTATCTGTTCCTGGATGGCCCGGCCGTCAACGGCTCGCCGGATGCACGCATTTTGTCCGACCTGGCCGACTTCGTGGTGGTGGTGGTGGGCTATGGGCGTGATACGCCGGCTGCCGTCAACCAGGCCGTCGCCAATTTCGATTCCAGCAAGCTGGCAGGAGTGGTGTTCAACCAGTCGGCTTAGGGACGCTCTGATCTATTCCGCGCAGGCGTCACCGGCCCTGTTTGTGCGCATCTCTTCGGTGCGTTGGCTCGACAGACGGCCAGTCTGCCTTCGCCACCGCCCCTGTGATCTGCACACAAACAGAACCAGTGCCACCTGCGCGGAATAGATCAGATCATCCCAGGACGCGACTGGGTTGCAACGGATTCAACGCAACACATTGACGAAAGGAAGGGGAAAATATGCCGGCATCCACCACGCTCGCTCGAGCCATGACGCTTGCGCTCGTCGTCGTGCCGGGTGCGACATGGGCCGCGCAGTTCGATTACTCGATCTTCGGCAGCGTCGAACACAGCGACAACATCACGCTGAGCGACAGCAACCCGATCAGCCAGAACGTCTTCATTCCCGGCTTCAACTTCAACTACCAGCAGCAAGGTTCGATCCTGCAGGCGAACGTCAGCGGCACGTTCCAGGACAACGATTACCTGGGGCATCAATTCGCCAACCAGACGCAGACGGAACTCGCCGGCCAGGCCAATTGGACGGTGCTGCCCAAGCGCCTGGATTTCACCGTGGAGGATTACGCCGGGGTCGAGCCGGTCGATTCCCTGGCCAGCAATGCGCCGAATAATCGGCAGCAGACCAATGTGCTGTCGCTGGGGCCGACCTTGCATTTGCAGTTCGGCAACGTCATGCGCGCGCAAGTGGAGCTGCACTATCTCAACAGCTACGCCTCGAAAGTGAAGGATTTCAATTCGAGTCGCGGCATGGCGGCGTTCCGGCTGTACCGCGACCTCAACCCCACCGACACGTTGTCGCTGAATCTCGAAACGCAGCGGGTGCGGTTCAACGACAGCACCAACACCACCCTGGTCGATGGCACTGACAGCACCATCGCGACACCCAATTACACGCGCGACGAATTCTACGCTCGCTACACCAGCACGCTCGCGCACTTCAATGCCGACGTGCTGGCGGGTTGGTCGAAGATCAATTTCGATCATGCGCGCGGCGACTCCAAGCCGTTGGGCAGGGTCACGCTGGGTTGGCAATTCACGCCGCATCAGACCTTGACCGTCACTGGCGCGTATCAATTTTCCGATGCCGCGCAAGACATGTTTTTGCAGCCGGGGCAGAGCGTCGTCAACATCCTGGATGAGAACCCGACCGACTTTCTCTACAACCCCGGCGGCGGCATCAGCACCGGCAACCTGGTGATCGATTCGGAGGTTTACCTCGAACGAACCCTGGAAGCGACCTACACCTATCACACCGAGCGCTTCCAGCTGTCGATCGCGCCGACGTACGACAAGCTTGCCTATCTCAACAGCTCCACCTTCAACCAATCCACGCGCGGCGGCACCATCGAGGCCAACTTCCACCTGCGGCCGCATACCTCGCTGGCCGCCTTCGTCAATGCCGAGCATCTGACGTATACGTCGCTGCAGCGCACCGACAAGACGTATCGCTATGGCGTCGATCTCGGTCATCAATGGGCGCCGCATTGGACCTGGCACGTTTCCTATATCCGTCAGCTGCGCAGCAGCAACGCGGCCGGCCAGAGCTACCACGAGAACGAAATCTTCTTCAGCGTGGTGTTCAAGCGATGAGCACGCGTAACGAAGCGGAATTGCCGTTCTTTTTCGGGCCGGATCAAGGTTTGTTCGGCCTGTTCCATGCCAGCGCCAAACCGGCGCGCAAAGCGGTGCTGCTATGCCCGCCGTTGGGGCAGGACCAGATTCGCTGCCATCGCCTGTACCGGCAATTGGCCCAAGCGCTGGCAGCCGAAGGCGTTGCCGTGTTGCGCTTCGATTACTACGGCACCGGTGATTCGGCCGGTGACAGCGTGGAGCTGGATTGGCAGCGTTGTGTGGCCGATACCGTCGTGGCCGCCAACGAATTGCGGGCGCGTGCCGGTGTTGATCGCGTGCTGGCGTTTGGTGCGCGCCTGGGTGGAAGCGTCGCGTTGGTCGCGGCCGCGCAAGCACGCTTTGCCGGCATCGTCGCGTGGGATCCTGTGCTCGACGGCCGCGCCTATGTCATGCATCTGGATGCGATGCAGTCCGCGCTGTGCCGCGACGGGCAGCGCTTCATGGTGCCGCGCGATGCGGCCGACGCCGCGGCGCAATGGCTGGGCTTTGCAATCAGCGATCGCTTTCGCCAGCAGATCATGGCTCTGCATGTCGAGCGTCCCACCGTGCCGACGCTGCTGCTCGATTCGCTTTCGTCGGATGCGCCGCAACCCTGGGGCAGTTTCGTGGCCGATGCCGCGGCCGTCAGGTGCATGCAGCCGCCCACGCCATGGCATGATCCGCGCCGGCTCGAGGTGGCGATTCTCTCGCACCCGCTGATCCAGGCCGTTACCCAGCACGTGCAGGAGGCGGCGTGATGCAGGAGCAGGCTTTCCGTTTTGGACGCGCGCGGCATCTGGTCGGCATCGCCGGATTGCCACCGCCAGTCGCGCCGGAAGCAGTCGGTGTGATCGTGCTCAACGCCGGCCTGGTGCACCGCATCGGACCATTCCGCTTGCATGTGGAAATGACGCGGCGCTTGAACGCCTGCGGTTATCCCACCTTGCGCTTCGATCTTTCCACCATCGGCGACAGCGCCGCCAGCGGCGAATCGCAGACGCGCAAGCAGCAGATCTGCGCGGACGTGGGCGACGCGATGAAGCTGCTCGGCGAGCAGGCCGCATGCAAGCGCTTCGTGTTGATCGGCCTGTGTTCCGGCTCGCAGTGCGCACACATGGTCGCCTGCAGCGATCCCAGCGTGGCCGGCGCGGTTTTTCTTGATGGCTATGCGTATCGCACGTTGGGTTATCACCTGCGTTATTACCTGCCGCGCTTGCTGGATATGAAGCGTTGGCTGCGCATGCTTTCGCGCCGCCGCAAGGCGCAGGCTGGCGGTAGTGAGCCGGCGTTTACCGTGGCGCCGTTGCCGCAAGCAGTCGTGCGCGCGGATCTGGCCGGCATGCTCGATCGCGGCCTCAAGCTGTGCCTGATCTATAGCGGCGGCATCAGCCGGTATTTCAACCACGCGCGCCAGTTCCGCGAATGTTTCGGTGGGATCGTCAGCCGTCCCGGCGTCTCCACTCGATTCCTGAAGGAAGCCGATCACACCTACATCCTCACCGGCGACCGCAACCGATTGCTGGACAGCGTCGAGCGCTGGCTCTTCGACAATTTTCCCGTCACGACGGGTGGTGCCCCATGAATACAGTCCTGGTTACCGGCGGTGCCGGCTACATCGGCAGTCACGTCGTCCAGCAGTTGGTGGCGCGGGGCGAGCGCGTGGTGGTGATCGACAACTTGAGCACCGGTTTCCGCGAAGCCGTGCGCGGTGCCGAGCTGGTGATCGGCAACGTCGGCGATCCGGGTTTGGTCAGCCACGTGATGGCCGCGCACCGGTTCGATGCGGTACTGCACTTTGCCGCGCACACCGTGGTGCCGGAATCCGTGTGCGATCCGCTCAAGTATTACGGCAACAACACCTGCAACACACGCAACCTGCTGGCATGCTGCGCCGATGCCGGCGTCGACAAGTTCATCTTTTCATCGACGGCGGCGGTCTACGGCGAAACGGCCAACGGTATTGCCGACGAAGACACGCCGACGCGGCCGATCAATCCGTACGGCACCTCCAAGCTGATGTCCGAAACCATGCTGCGCGATCACAGCGCGGCGGGTGCGATGCGGCACGTGATACTGCGCTACTTCAATGTCGCCGGCTGTGATCCGGCCGGCCGCATCGGCCATTCCACGCCCAATGCGACGCTGCTGATCAAGGTGTGCTGCGAGCATGCGGTGGGCCTTCGCGAAAGCCTCTCGATCTTCGGCACCGACTACGACACGCCGGACGGCACTGGCGTTCGCGACTACATCCACGTGGACGACCTCGCTGCGGCGCATCTGTGCGCGCTCGATCATCTTCGCCGCGGCGGTTCGTCGCTGACCTTGAACTGCGGCTACGGCCACGGCTACAGCGTGCGCGAGGTGATCAATGCCGTCGCACGGATCGGCGGCAAGCCGCTCAACGTGATCGAACTGCCGCGCCGACCCGGCGACATTCCCAAGCTGATTGCCTGCAGCGATCGTCTCAAGCACGTGCTCGATTGGCGGCCGCATTACGACGACCTGGATTTCATCGTCGGCACAGCGCTGCGCTGGGAACGGCAGCTTTTGTACAAGCGCGCGCCGCTTTCGTCGGTGGCTTGAATGAATGCAGGATGCGCCAGCGTTGCAAGCAGCTTGATGATCGCGAAAAACGGTTCCCTCCCCTGCGTGCAGGGGAGGGCTAGGGTGGGGTGTGAGCGCAGCGAGCCGCGGAAACCGAACATCGCCACCCCTTCGTTTTCCTGGAAAATTCAGCTGTATGCTCCTGCACAAGCAACCCCACCCCAGCCCTCCCCTGCGGCCGCAGGGGAGGGAGCGCAGCTTCGCCCACTACTGTCACTGTCCGGGGAAAATGCTCCTCATTCGCCGAAGTGCTTGATAACCCGTCGTCCCGGCGAAAGCCGGACGCAGCGCGAAGCGCGGAGAACGTCCGAATGGACGGCCCTGAAAGGGGTGAGCGGAGCGAATCACCCAGCGACTTTCGGATCCTCAAAGGCACTGGGCCCCGGCGTTCGCCGGGGCGACGAATCAGTAGAACATTCAGGCGTCAGACGACGTTGTTTTTTGGCTGGCTTGATCGTCCTTTTTGCAAGCGCCACCGCCGTATCCGCGCATGCGACGGCACCCGCGGACAGCACGCCCGATCAACGCATCGTCGTGCACCGCAATGCCGGCGAGGATGCGGACGTGCTGGTGTCGGTCGGCATTCCGTTTCCGCCCGGCGCGCTGCGCGATACGCATCGGTTGCGCATCCTGGATGAAAGCGGCGCGGAAGTGCCCGCAGCCGTCCAGACGACCTTGCTGTGGTACGCCAAGGACGGCAGCGTGCGTGCCGTTCGCGCACAGTTCCATGCGCACCTTGGCGGCGATACGCAGACGTTCTATTTCGCGATCGGCAAGCCGCGCCAGCGGGAGCTGCCCGCATGGCCTTACGCCAACGGACTGGCCGCCGACGTGCAAGGCCTGAAGGTGGCCACCGCCCTGGCAACGCTCAGCCCCGCATGGCTGTGCAACTCGCTGATTGCCGGCCCGCAGTTTCCGGCTCAGCCCAATGAGGCGTATGCCAATTACGTCGCCACGCAGTTTCAGTGGGCGCGGCCATTGCCGGCGAACGATCCCACCGCATGGTTGTTCGACCGGCCATCCACGCTGTTCAAGGCATACATTCGCACCGGGCGTTTCGATTATCTGCA
>NZ_DATEJY010000220.1:0-9487 GCF_035277725.1 Dyella sp.
GCGCAACCTGGCCGCTGCGATTGACCACGACAGTGACTACCGGAATTTGCGCTTCCGAATCAGCCAGGGTGTGTTCGGCCTCGCGAACCATCGTGCGTCGGCAGACATCCGCCGTTGGTTCGATACCCTCACCGCTGGAAGGGGCAATCGGCGACGAAGGTGGCGGAGGAGCTATGGACATTCTGCTCAAGGCGGCGGCCGTACTCTTTGGCAGGTCGTAGTAATACAGAAGCGCCGACTTCACGGTCGCGCCGGCCTTGTCCCGCAGCTCCCAGTTGTTCAATTCCAACCCAGGATGCTGATGCAGATAAGCCGCCATAGTGCCCGCCGCACGCGCGTCGTCGGCTGTCGGCAGTCCCTCCAAGGCCAGCAGGATGGCCTCGGAGCTCTCGTCCTGCACGTTTAGAAAAACGGTAGATCCATCATAGAAAGCCATCCTCAACGTACGCAGGCAGTTGATCAGACAACGCGATGCCGGTGGCTCCGCATGATGGATGGCTGCTACGTAGCCGTCGTGATAAGCCGTTTCCAGTGTTTGCACATAGCTGCTGGCATTGGACGGTGGCGTCGGAAAGGCATGCTGCCCAGGCTTGGGCTTGAATGGAGCGTAATGCTCAAGGGCGAGGTTGCCATTTTCCAAGGACGCGGTGAACGCATCTCCATTTGCAAACCAGACGCGGAATAGTTCGTTGCTCAAGGCGCTCACTGCTATGGGCAGATCATCTCCCAGCATGTTCAGATTGAAAGACACAGGAATGGCTACTTCTGCCTCGGTGGGCACGCCGTACTTGAGTTCAGGCTTGAAGGTCCAGTGCTGTACGGCTTCGAGTGCGGCCTTGTCCAACTCTGAAAACCCACTACTGCGTTGGATCCGTATATTTCGCGGCATGCCATGCACATCAACAACCAGCAACACCGTCGCCATGCCCTGATGACGCTGTCGGATAGCCTCTGGCGGGTAAACAAACACCGGCTTTGAGGCCAAGGAGGGGCGGACGATGGACGAGTCCGCTGCCGTTGAGGGGGACGCAGCCAATATTCCCGATAACGCAACAAATAGACCGCAAGCCGCAGACAAAAGGCGCAGCATGCGCCACTTCGCAAATCGAAAATCCATAGCCCCTGTTTCCCTTTCGTTTTACATCCCATGCGAGCGAAAACAGTCGCTCGTCTCGACCATACCCAGCGCTTGCTGGCGAACGGCCTCCCCTTATTTAGTTTGGGGCCGAACAGCGCGAGATATCAAGGCGCGTAATCGCTCGTTGGCTTCAATAGGCGCTGTGGGCTAATGCGTTGCCAAGGTTAATCGCAGGTTTGATTTGCGGCAGGCTGATCCCGCTTTGGGGCCTACGGGTAAAGTCGCTGGACCCCGGCGCGCGCCGGGGCGACGATGTATGGGATGCGTCGTTGAATTGGAGTGCTGTACGTCTTTGCCTGCTTATAGGCTTGAGGCGAGCATTGAGATTTCGCTTCGGGCGGCCCCTCTCCCAACCCTCTCCTCGGAGGGGAGAGGGAGTTCATATGGATGGCATGAGGTATTGGGTTGCTGGCCGTGTTACATGTTGCGCCGATATTCACCGCCCACGTCATAAAGCGCGTGACTGATCTGGCCTAGCGAGTTGTACTTCACAGCCTCCATCAACTGCTCAAACACATTCTTGCGTTCGCGTGCAGTCACTTGCAGTGTCTTGAGGCTTTCGGGCGCCAGCGAGTTACGGGCTTTGCCGTAACCCTGCACGTTCTCAATCTGCTGCCCCTTCTCTTCTTCCGTCGAACGAATCAGCTCGACCTCGGTAGCGATTTCGCCACCATGATCCTTCGGCAAGAAGGTATTGACGCCGATCAGCGGCAGGCTGCCATCGTGCTTTTTCTGCTCGTAGTACATCGATTCTTCTTGAATCTTGCCGCGCTGGTACATGGTGTCCATGGCGCCGAGTACGCCGCCGCGTTCGCTGATGGCTTCGAATTCCTTGTAGACAGCTTCTTCGACGAGATCGGTCAGCGTGTCGACGATGTAGCTGCCTTGCCAGGGATTTTCGTTGAAGTTGAGGCCGAGTTCTTTATTGATGATCATCTGGATCGCCACGGCGCGGCGCACGCTTTCTTCGGTGGGCGTGGTGATGGCTTCGTCATAGGCGTTGGTGTGCAGGCTGTTGCAGTTGTCGAACAGGGCGTACAGCGCTTGCAGGGTGGTGCGGATGTCGTTGAACTGGATTTCCTGCGCGTGCAGGGAGCGGCCTGATGTCTGGATGTGGTACTTCATCATCTGGCTGCGGGCGCTGGCGCCGTAGCGTTCGCGCATGGCGCGGGCCCAGATGCGGCGGGCGACGCGGCCGATGACGGTGTATTCCGGGTCCATGCCGTTGGAGAAGAAGAAGCTCAGGTTTGGCGCGAAGTCGTCGATGTGCATGCCGCGCGCGAGGTAGTACTCCACGATGGTGAAGCCGTTGCTGAGCGTAAAGGCGAGCTGGCTGATCGGGTTGGCGCCGGCTTCGGCGATGTGATAGCCGGAGATGGAAACCGAATAGAAGTTGCGTACTTTGTGGTCGACGAAATACTGCTGGATGTCGCCCATCATGCGCAGTGCGAATTCGGTGCTGAAGATGCAGGTGTTCTGTGCCTGGTCTTCTTTCAGGATGTCGGCCTGCACGGTGCCGCGCACGGTTTGCAGGGTTTCTTCCTTGATGCGGGCGTAGGTGTCGGCGTCGACGAGTTGGTCGCCGGTGATGCCGAGCAAGCCCAGGCCCAAGCCTTCATTGCCCTTGGGCAGATCACCCGAGTACGTTGGGCGATGCTTGCCGGCGAAGAGTTCGTCCATGCGCCTTTGCGCATCGGCCCAACGCGTGGCGTCGGACTTGAGATATTTCTCCACGTTCTGGTCGATCGCGGTGTTCATGAACATCGCGAGGATGATCGGCGCGGGGCCATTGATGGTCATCGAGACGGAACTGGTCGGCGCGCTGAGGTCGAAGCCGGAGTACAGCTTCTTCATGTCGTCGAGCGTGGCGATGTTGACGCCGGAGTTGCCGATCTTGCCGTAGATGTCCGGGCGTGGCGCGGGATCTTCGCCGTACAAGGTGACGGAGTCGAACGCGGTGGACAGGCGCGTGGCGGCGCCGCCCTGGCTCAGATAGTGGAAGCGGCGGTTGGTGCGCTCGGGCGTGCCTTCGCCGGCGAACATGCGGGTGGGGTCTTCGCCGGTGCGGCGATAGGGGTACACGCCGCCGGTGTATGGGTAATGGCCAGGGAGGTTTTCGCGCATGAGGAAGCGCAGCTGGTCGCCCCAGTCTTTGGTTTTGGGTGGGGAGACTTTGGGGATTTTCTGGTGGCTGAGGGATACGCGGTAATTTTCTACGCGGATCACTTTGTCGCGCACTTTGTATTCGTTGACGTCGTCGGTGACGGATTTGTAGAGCTTGGGCCAGTCGCGCAGGAGGTGCAGGGCTTCGTGGCTGAGTTCGCGGAGAGCGGCGTTGTAGCGTTGGCGGAGGAGTAATAGCGAACGATCTACAAGCTCGTCATCCCGGCGAACGCCGGAGGCGCTTTTCAACAGCGAATGCGGGTCATCCAGTGCCGTTGTTTTTAAGTCGTGCGCTTCGCGCGGCGTACTCAACTTGGCCCCGGCCTGCGCCGGGACGACGTTGTTTGAGTGTGAGGTGGCGTGGAGGTCGTCGTGCTCGTAGCGTTCGAGTGGGCGCGGCAATTTTGGATCGGCAAGTTCTTTCAGCGATTCGTAATAGTGCTGCGCCTTGCTGGCGAATTCGGCTTCGCGTTCGATCTCGGCATTGATGCCCCTGCCCTGCTCAGCGATTTCGGCGAGATAACGCACGCGCGCGCCGGGAATCAGCACGGTGGCGCGTGGTTCTTTCAGCGATACATCCAGATTCGGCTTGAAATCGCAGTGCGTGGTCTCGATCGCGTGCTCGCTCTTGGCGGCGAGCTTGTCGCGCAGCAGGCGGCACAGGTTGGTGAACATCCAGGTGACGCCAGGATCGTTGAACTGACTGGCGATGGTGGGGTACACCGGCACGTCGTCGTCCTTCAGCGTGAAGGCGTTGCGGTTGCGCTTCCATTGTTTGCGCACGTCGCGCAAGGCATCTTCAGCGCCGCGCTTGTCGAATTTGTTGAGCACGACGAGTTCGGCGAAATCGAGCATGTCGATTTTTTCGAGCTGACTGGCGGCGCCGTAGTCGCTGGTCATCACATACACGGGGAAGTCGACGAGGTCGACGATTTCCGAATCGCTCTGGCCGATGCCCGCGGTTTCCACGATCACCAGATCGTACGGCTGGCTCTTCAGGAAGTTGATGCAGTCGTGCAGCACTTCGTTGGTGGCGGCGTTCTGGCGGCGCGTGGCCATGGAGCGCATGTACACGCGATGGCTGCGCAACGCATTCATGCGGATGCGGTCGCCGAGCAATGCACCACCGCTGCGGCGGCGCGTGGGGTCGACGGCGAGCACGGCGATGCGCATCTCGGGGAAGGCGTGCAGGAAGCGCAGCAGCAGTTCGTCCACCACGGAGGATTTACCGGCGCCGCCGGTGCCGGTCATGCCTATGACCGGGACTCGGGACTCGGGACTCGGGACTCGGGCCCACTGCTTGCGCAGCATCGCTAGCTCGGCATCTGAAAACGCGCCCTCTTCCAGCGCACTAAGTACACGGCCAATGCTGATCTCGTCGTCGACATTTGCTGCGGCGACGAGCCCTGCCGAGTCCCGGGTCCCAAGTCCCGAGTCCCGTGCGCGCTCGGCGCGCTTCATCACGTCTTCGATCATTTCCACCAGGCCGAGCTTCATGCCGTCGTTGGGGTGGTAGATGCGTTCCACGCCATAGGCTTGCAGCTCGCGGATTTCCTCCGGAGTGATGGTGCCGCCGCCGCCGCCGAACACGCGGATGTGCGCGGCGCCGCGCTCCTTGAGCATGTCCACCATGTACTTGAAGTACTCGACGTGGCCGCCTTGATAGGAAGACAGCGCGATGGCGTCAGCGTCTTCTTGCAACGCAGCACGCACCACGTCTTCCACTGAGCGGTTGTGGCCCAAGTGAATGACTTCCGCGCCCTGCGCTTGAATGATGCGGCGCATGATGTTGATGGCGGCATCGTGCCCATCGAACAGGCTGGCGGCGGTGACGAAGCGCAGCGGGCTGGTTTCAGCCTGCGCGGCAGTGGCAGGAACGTGCTTGGCGGGGGAACTCATGGGGACTCCGAGAACGGGGATGTTCCAAGTGCAACTATTCTAGTGGGGTTGAGGATGGAACGCTTGTGGTCTATCGCTGGCAGACAGCGATGGCTGCCGTGTATAGCTTGCTGAGCGGGTGCAATGCCTGCTTCGAATGCGATGGGTTGTGCTCGACACGATGAAACCTCTCGCGAGGTTGCTTCACCCCACCCCCGTCCTCCCCTACTACACGTAGGGGAGGGAGCAAATGCGGCGATAACAAAATGTTTAGCAGTCACCCAACTTCCATTGAGATTTCTCTAAAGCATGCGGAACACAACGCATGCTCAGCTTGCACTTTCCATCGGGGACACCATCCATGACTTCATCCATCACTTCGGCGAAACGATTCCGCTTGCAGATGTGGCATCAGATTCTGATCGCCATGCTGCTTGGCCTTGCGGTCGGGCATTTCTTTGGCGAACCGGCCAAGATGTTGCAACCGCTTGGTGAAGTATTCATGTCGCTGATCCGCATGTGTGTGGTGCCGGTGGTGTTTGTGTCGGTGGTGTGCGGCATTACTTCGCTGACCGATCTGGCGGCGATGCGGCGCATTGCATGGAAATCGATCGCCATCTACATGGTGTCGATGGCGGTCATGGCGGTGCTGGCCATGGGTGCGGCGAGCTTTTTCAACGTGGGTGGCGATTTCGGCCTGACGGCAAATGCAGATAAAGTGGCGGCGGTGGCATCCACCAGCATCAAGGATGCATTGCTGAGCGCGATTCCTTCCAATCCGTTCAAGTCGTTTGCGGATGGCGCGTTATTGCCGACGATCGTGTTTGCGGTGTTGTTCGGCTTGGCTATCAATCTCACTGGCGAGAAAGCCGCGCCGGTGAGTCACTTCTTTGAAAGCATGGCGGCGGTGGTGTTCAAGCTGATCGGCATGGTGCTGAAGTTCGCGCCGATCGGTGTGTTCGGCCTGATGGCTTATGTCACGGCTGACCATGGTTTCTCGGTGCTGGGTCACCTTGGCACGCTGGTGGCGGTGGCGTATGCGGTGATGATCTTCTTCATGCTGGTGCTGTGTGCGTTGATGCTGATGATGTTCCGCCTGCATCCGCTGCCGTTTCTGCGCAAGATGATCCCGGTGCAGTTGTTTGCGTATTCCTCCGCCAGCAGTGCGGCGACGTTGCCGTTGAATCTGGAGAACACGCAGCAGCGTTTGGGTGTGGATGCGCACGTAGCCAGCTTTGTGTTGCCGCTGGGTTCCACCATCAATATGTCGGGGCTGGCGGTTTATCTGGGTACGGTGGCGATTTTTGCCAGCAATGCGTATGGCATTGAGCTGTCTCTGATGCAGATGGTGATGGTGGTGGTTACGACCACGCTGGCGTCGATCGGTGCGGCAGGCGTGCCGGGTGCGGCGCTGGTGGTGATGAGCCTGGTGCTGGCGTCGGCGGGTTTGCCGCTGGAAGTGATTGCGGTGATAGCGGCGGTGGATCGCTTGCTGGATATGGGCTGCACGTCGGCGAACGTGACCGGCGATACGGTGACGGCGGTGATGGTGGCGAAGTCGGAAGGGGTGTTGGATGAGGCTTGTTACAACCGGGGGTGAGTGGTTGTCGCACTGCTAGCGTTGATCTGCCTCACCCTCATTCCGGCGAAAGCCGGGGTGACGGTAAGGCGTTTTTGTAGGCTGGGATGAAATCCCAGCATCGGTAACTTTCCAGAAAGCTGGGATTGTCATCCCAGCCCACGAATTCAGGCCAGGCCGTAGGGCAAATTCGGTGACGCCACCACACGATCGCCCACGCTTTCGCCGCGCAGGAATGCCAGCGTCGCTTCGATCACTTCTGGTGCATCCAATACACGGTGATGCCCCAAGCCTTGCGTGGTGAGCAAGCGCGAACTGGGCCAATAACGCGCGTAGCGCTCGCCCTCTTCCCACGGCACTTCGCGATCGTCCAGATCGTGCACGATCAACCCCGGTTGACCTAGCGATGGCACATGGCGATGCACTTGTAATTCGCGGATGCACACGCCGGTGCGTTGTTCGCACCAGGCGATAAAACGGTCGCGAAGATGCTCGCCAAGACGCACGAAGCGGATGAAGCGACCGGCGGCCGCTTCGATATCGGCAGCCGGTGCAATCAACACCAGGCGTTGTGCGTACCAGCGTTCGTCTTGCGCCAATGCCACGGCTGCACCACCCATCGAATGGCCGATCGCCACCGCTGCACTGCCAAAATTCTGGCCGATGGCGCGGATGGTAGCGATGAAATCCGGCAAGGTGCACAAGCTGCCGCTGCTCGCGCCGTGACCGGGTTGATCGAACGCCACCACGGCATAGCCCATGTCGTGCAGCTTCGCTATCCACGGCAGGTAGCGCAAACCGAAGCTGGACCAGCCATGCACTAACAGCGCATACGGTTGCGTGGTGGGGTCGCCCCACACATACGTCGCGATGGATTCGCCATTGATGACGAGTTCGCCCCGCTGCATGGCGTCGTCCGGTTGCGCGGTACGCGCGCGGCTGCGGCTGCTGGCGAACGGCGTGGCGAACAGGCGTGCGGCACGATCCACGGTGCGATTCGGCGCAAGGCGGCTACCGACGGCAAATCCAAGACGCACGGCGCGCAACTTCAACGTGGTGCGCGAAGAACGATGACGCGAACTGACCGTGTTGCGTGTCATGGCAGCCTCCTTAATGCTGATAACTGGCGAGCAGGCGATCGATCGCTGCCCAGGTACGCTGGTGTGTTTCGTCGAAGCCGAACAGGCTGGCGTCGTGATGCAGGCCGAGCATCACGGCATAGAGTTCGAAGGCGAGTTGCACGGGATCGGTATCCGCGCGCAGATCGCCTACGTCGATGGTTTGGCGAATTGCGCGCACTACTTCATTGCGCCAGCCTGATTGCTGTTCTTTCACGCGTGTGCGCAGGGGGCCGTCTTCGCGGCCGTCGTATTCCACGACGGCGCTGATCAGCACGCAGCCGTTGTAATGAATGCGGATCCATTCGGACCAGCCTTCCAGGATGGCGCGCAGACGCTTCAAGCCGCGCGGCTGTTGCACGGCGGGGCGGATGACGAAATCGAGGAAGCGTTTGGTGGTGGCATCCAGCAGGGCAAGCTGCAGTTCTTCGCGGGAACCGAAATGGGCGAATACGCCGCTCTTGGACATACCGACGCCGAGGGCCAGTGCGCCGATGGAGAGGCCTTCCAGGCCGTCCTGGCGGGCCAGCTCGTAGGCGTGGTCGAGGATCAGCTCGCGGGTGGCGGCGCCTTTGCTGGGGGTAGTGGCTGGGCTCATGATCGGCAAAATAGCACGATCGTTCGTTTTATTTCCAGGGGCGAAAGCGGCCAGATTCTTAAGCTGGCGGTTCCCCCCCGCAACTCTTAGGCGGGGATGACAATCCCGGCTTCGCTTCAACATCTCCTGCTGGGATTTCATCCCCGCCTACGTAGGCGCGATGCGCGTAACGGATACCTACGCCTTCGTTTTCAACCGGCTTGTACGACCATCGTAAATACTTCTGCTGTTACCTGAACCAGCGAAAGCAATCACGTCAACACGATCAGACACGCTCGCGTTCCCCAACTCGACAGTCGGCCACGTGCCGCTGCCGCACTTTAAGGAGAGAGACACATGATCAGCATCACTCGCAAACTGGCCTTTGTTGCAGGTATTGGTCTTGCACTGGCCAGCGTGAGTTACACGCCGCCGGCTTCCGCGCAAGTCAGCGTGGGCGTAGGCATCAATGTCGCACCACCGCCGCCTCGCTATGAGCGCGTACCCGCAGCGCGCCCCGGTTGGATGTGGTCGCAGGGGTATTGGCGTTGGGAACCACGCGCGCGTCGCTATGTATGGACACCGGGTGGATGGGTGCGTGCGCGCCCGGGTTATCGCTGGTATCCCGGTGTATGGGAACGGCGCGGACCGAACTGGTACTGGCGTGATGGTCGCTGGGGTCGCTGATCGCGCATTTTTCCCGCAAAAACCTGCGCTTTATCGAGTGATGAAGCGCAGGCTCCACGACAGCTTCGCCAATTAGACTTGCGTGTGGCGCTGACCGGGTCGGCAGCTCCGATCCAATTCTCTGGGGGTTATTCAATGTCATTACGTTTTGCATCCTTGCTGGTGGTTGCCGGCGTGGCAACCATGCTTGCCGGTTGCGTGGTGGAACAACCTGCACCGCGGCCGCGTCGTGTCGTGTACGTTGCACCACCGCCGCCTCCGCCGCCGCAAGTGGTGGAAGTGATTGCTCCGCAACCACCGCCGGTGGAAGTAATCGAAGAGGTTCCGCCGCCGCGTCCGGGTTATGT
>NZ_DATEJY010000221.1:0-2721 GCF_035277725.1 Dyella sp.
CGTGTGGGGACACGGGGCCGGAGTGTTCCACAGACGCCGGCAATCAGACAAGTCCTTAACATCCCGCAATATTTTGCGATGTCGGCATTGCAGCAGAATCTTAGATCACATCGCTAATCTCGCATCGCACAAGGAAAATCTATGGAGGGCGCGCGATAGCTGGTGTTATGCCTGTGTTGCAGGTGCTCATACACATCCGTCAAGCGGCATGGTCTGGCCTTAACGTCTGACAGTGGTTTGGCTAAGAGAAAGCAGCCGTGCCTGCGTGCGGTAATCGCCAAAAAGCAGGAAGGCGCGCCGATCACTCGACGCGCCTTCCTCTTCACAGTCGCATCGCCAGCAGCGATGCGTATGACATGCATTTACTCGAACGTGTACTTCGCACCCACCGTGAAGTAACGGCCGATTGCACCGGTGGAGTCCAGCGGGTTGTAGTTCATCGCGCCGTAGGTGGTCGGATCCAACGGAGCGATTTTATCGGTCACGTTCAAAATCGAACCGAACACTTCGAAGCTGTTCGCGAAGTGGTAACGGGCCGAGAGATCCAGCGTGGTGAAGGCCGGAATGCGGCAATGCGCTGGCGCGACGGTGTCATCGGCAAAGGTGGCGTTGCAGGCCGCGCCTGCCTCCGGCACGTTCTTGAACGCGCTGCGATAGTTCACCATGCCACCGAGCGAGAAGCTGCCGATGTCCCAATTGGCGGCAAGTTGCGCACGATGACGCGGCGTACCGATGCAGTTGGTGGTATCGCAGTTGCCGTGCGTGCCCGCGTATTGCACGGTGCCGTTGACGTCCTCACGTGCATACGAGATCAGGCGTGTGGCATTCAGATCGATGTTCAGCCTGCCGTACGCGCCCATGTCGAAGCGTTGCGTGAAGTCCATATCGACACCGCGCACCGAGGTCGCCGCGGAGTTGATGTAGCTGCCTTCCGCTGCCAGCAGCGTGCCGCTGTTGGGAATGCCGGTGAGGTTGTTGTCCGAACGAATCACGTTGCCTGCAGCAATGGCGGAAGCGGCGGTGCTCTGGTTGATTTCGTCGGTACGACGAATGCGCCAGTAGTCGACGGTCAGCGAGGTATCCGCGGTCGGCGCCAGCACGATGCCACCGGTATAGCTGCGCGAGCGCTCCGGCTTCAGATGTGCGTTCGGGCCAGTGATGATGGCGATCGGCGCATTGCAGTCCGCCTGCGAAGCACCAAGCGCCGTCAACGCATTGCCATTCGGGCAACGCACCGGATCGGGAGCATTGGTGAATGCAGCCAGGCGTCCACCGGTTTCCGCCGGGTTCGGTGCGCGGAAACCGCCGGCGAACGTGCCGCGCAGCGACAGCCACGTGGTGGGCGACCACTTGATGCCGAACTTCGGCGTCACGGCGGTGGCGCCTTCCTTGTAGCTGTCCACGCGACCCGCCGCGGAGAGTTCCAGCGTGCTGAGCACCGGTGCATCCACTTCGAAATAGCCGGCCGCCAAGGATTGCGATCCCTTGTAGGCGGAGTAACCGAGGCCGATGATGTCGCCCGTGTCGGTGTACGTGGTCGGCGTGAGCGACACGGCCGAGCGGCGGTATTCCGTACCAAGGGCCAGGCCCATCGGGCCGCCGGGCAAATCAAACAGCGTGCGCGTGATCTTGGCGTCGATCGAGTCCAGCTGGCTGCTTGCGGTGGCGTGCAGCGTGGGCGAGATGTAGCCGTAGATGCCCGGGTTGTTCAAACCGGCGTTCTCGCCGATGCGCCAATAGCCGAACGGGCTGTTGGGATTGGTGAGCGCATCGCGCACCGCGCTGTAACGCAGATAGCCCCAGCGCGTGCTGGTGAGATCGGTGCCCGAGTGCATGTACGTGGCGTCGTAATCCCAGTCGCCGAAGCGGCCCTTTACGCCCACGAGGAAACGGTAGAAATCGTTATCGGTGCGCTGCACGCGCGGGCCGACATCCCAAGCGGAATAGCGCAGGCGCGCATCCGCGCCATAAGGATTGTCAGGATTACCCGGCCCCAATACCACGGCGCCAGAACCGCTGCTTGCATTCACCGGGCCGCCCGGATAACCCCATGCGCCGGATACGCCCGATGGCGTGGTCTGGAACTTGGAAACCTTGTCGGAGTAGCCGAATTCGCTGTACACCTGCGTGTCGTCCGACACTTTGTAGGTACCGCGCACGAACAGGTTGATCGAACGGTCGCTCGGTGTGATCCAACGGAACTTCGCCGTATCCCACAAACAGCCACCACCGCCGCCGGCCTGCGAAATGTTGGAGAACTGCCCGCAACCCGGCAGCGATGCATAGAGACCTGTGGCCGGATCACGCACAGCACCCGTCGGCGAGCTGCCCGCTGATGCACCACCACCGGTGATCGCACCACCCAGGAACTGGCTACCCGTCGCGCTGTAACCCCACGGACGCAAATCACCCGTGCCAATCCACTTGCGATCGCTGCGGTCGGTGGCAAGGATCGCGTCGTCCTTGATGCCTTCCAGGTTGAACAGGATGTTGTAGCGATCCTTGTTGAGGTCGCCGGTGCCGGCAGTCAACGAAGCCTTGTAACGGTTACCGTCGCCATTGCCGGAAACACCGGTCGACACCTTGGCCACTGCACCCTGGAAATCGCTCTTGAGGATGATGTTCACCACGCCGGCGATAGCGTCCGAACCGTAGATCGCCGAGGCACCGTCCTTCAGCACTTCGATGCGCTCCACCGCTTCCATCGGAATGGTGCTGAGA
>NZ_DATEJY010000222.1:0-68635 GCF_035277725.1 Dyella sp.
GGTCACCAGACCCGCTACTGGAACCCGAAGATGGCCCCGTACATCTTTGGCGCCCGCGGCAAGATCCACATCATCAACCTCGAAAAGACCCTGCCGCTGTTCACCGACGCGATGAACTTCCTGTCGGGTCTGGCGCAGAAGCGCGGTACCGTGCTGTTCGTGGGCACCAAGCGTTCCGCCCGCGAGGCCCTGGCTGAAGAAGCTGCCCGCGCCGGCATGCCCTTCGTCACCGCCCGCTGGCTGGGCGGCATGCTCACCAACTTCCGCACCGTCAAGCAGTCCGTTGGCCGCCTGAAGGAGCTGGAAGCCGCCGAAACCGACGGCAGCTTCGACAAGCTGGTCAAGCACGAAGTGCTGGCCCGTCGCCGCGAGCGCGCCAAGCTGGAAAATTCGCTCGGCGGTATCAAGAACATGAATCGCCTGCCTGACGCCCTGTTCGTGATCGACATCGGCCACGAAAACATCGCCGTGCAGGAAGCCAAGAAGCTCGGCATTCCGGTCATCGCGGTGGTCGATACCAACTACAACCCGGAGCTGGTGGACTACCCCATCCCGGGCAACGATGACGCCATCCGCGCTATTCAGTTGTACTCGCGCGCTGCTGCCGATTCGATCCTGGAAGGCAAGGCTGCCGCGCCGGCCGCTGCCCAGGGCGACGCCAACGAATTCGTCGAGCTGGACGAGGCAGGCAACCCGGTCGCGAAGGAAGAGGACGAGCGCCGTGCCACTCCGCCGCGCCGCAACGCACCGGCCAAGAAGGGCTCGGGCCGTGGCGACCGTGACGGCGGCCGTGGTGGTCGCAACGACCGCGGTGGCCGTGGCGGCCGTGCGCAGCAAGACACCGCTGACGCCGACTAAGTCTTAAACACGCCGGACGCATCCGCGCCCGGCGTCCCAAGTTTCCGAGGATCCCATGAGCACTATTTCCGCCCAACTGGTCAAGGAACTCCGTGAGCGTTCCGGTGCCGGCATGATGGAATGCAAAAAGGCGCTGGTCGAAAACAATGGCGATATCGAAGTCGCCATGGAATGGCTGCGCAAGTCGGGCCTCGCCAAGGCCGACAAGAAGGCTGGCCGCGTGGCCGCCGAAGGCCGCATCGTTGCCGCCCAGGCCAACGGCCATGCCGTGCTGGTCGAAGTGAACTGCGAAACCGACTTCGTCACCAAGAATCCTGACTTCGTGACTTTCAGCGACAACGTCGCCGAAATCGCGCTGAAGTCCGGCGCCAAGGACGTCGACGCACTGAAGGCAGCCGCCTATCCGGGTGGCGGCACGGTCGAAGAAGCCTCCAAGGCCCTGGTCGCCACCATCGGCGAAAACATCCAGGTTCGCCGCATGGCGCAGGTGTCCAACAACGGCGTGATCGCCAGTTACCTGCATGGCGGCCGCATTGGCGTTCTGGTGGCCCTGAAGGGTGGTTCCGACGAGCTGGCCAAGGGCATCGCCATGCACGTGGCTGCAATGAACCCGCAGTTCGTGCGCGCCGATGACGTGCCGGCCGATTTCCTGGCGAAGGAAAAGGACATCGCGCTGAGCCAGATGTCCGACAAGGAAAAGAACAAGCCGGCCGATATCCTGGAAAAGATCGTCAGCGGCAAGGTCGCCAAGATCATTTCCGAAGTCACCCTGCTCGGCCAGGCCTATGTGCTGGACACCAACGTCACCGTTGCAGACGCGCTGAAGAAAGAAGGTGCCGATGTGGTCTCGGTGGCACGCCTGGCAGTCGGCGAAGGCATCGAGAAGGTGGAAGAGGATTTCGCCGCCGAAGTGATGAAGCAGGCAGGTCTGGCGTAAATCGCCAAGACATCGCTTGAATGAAAAGGCCGCGGGAAACCGCGGCCTTTTTTGTTCTGTGTTGGACACGTAGGTCGGGGTGCGAACCCCAACTTCGTGATGCTTGCATACATGGCAATGCTGGGGTTCGCACCCCAGCCTACGTACTGCGCTAACCCAACCTACGGGACGCCACGAAGTTCCGGCTTCGCTCTCGGCTGCAACAGATCCCACTTGTTGCCGTATAAATCCTCGAACACCGCCACGGTGCCATAAGGCTCTTCGCGCGGCTGTTCCAGAAAACGCACGCCGCACGCACGCATCGCTTCGTAGCGTGCATGGAAATCGTCAACGTGCAGGAAGAGGAACACGCGCCCACCACCCTGCTCTCCCACATAGGCGTCCTGCCCGCCGGTGCTCGCCTGCGCCAGCAGCAGACGTGTTTCGCGCGAACCGGGCGGCGCCACCAGTACCCACCGCTTGCCGCCGCCCAGCGGCGTGTCTTCGATCAGCTCGAAATCCAGGCAGCCGGTGTAGAACGCAATGGCCTCGTCGTAGTCACGCACCAGCAGTGCGACGGCAGCGATGGTGTGGTGCATGGCGAACTCCGGCTGTGAGTGCAGTGTGAAACCTCATCAAGCATAAAAGCACGCGCTGACGTCTGCGACGTCCTCCGCTACAATGCCGCCGTTTTGCTTGAGGCATTTGTACGCAATGCCTGACGATGATCCGGAACCGTCCTTACGCAGCGTTTCCGGCTTTCACCCCACAACCGGAGCCATCATGAGCGACCAGCCAAAGTACCGACGCATTCTGCTCAAACTCTCCGGCGAAGCGCTGATGGGTGAAGCCGACTATGGCATCGACCCCAAGGTGATCGGCCGACTGGCCGACGAAATCATCGAAGTGCAGAAGATCGGCATGCAAGTTGGCGTGGTGATCGGTGGCGGGAATATCTTCCGCGGTGCCG
The DNA here is from genome assembly GCF_035277725.1 of Dyella sp. GTDB lineage: Bacteria > Pseudomonadota > Gammaproteobacteria > Xanthomonadales > Rhodanobacteraceae > Dyella_B. The sequence continues at coordinate 2,745 of NZ_DATEJY010000222.1, forward strand.
GCCTGGCAGCCGCCGGCATGGATCGCGTTACCGGCGATCACATGGGCATGCTGGCTACGGTGATGAATGCACTGGCCATGCAGGATGCGATCGAGAAACGCGGCGGCTTTGCCCGGGTGATGAGCGCCATCCAGATCCATGACGTGGCCGAGGATTTCATTCGCCGCCGCGCCATTCGCCATATCGAGAAAGGCCGCATCGTGCTGTTCGCCGCAGGCACTGGCAACCCCTTCTTTACCACCGACTCCGCCGCTGCGCTGCGCGCGATCGAGGTAGGGGCGGACCTGCTGCTAAAAGCCACCAAGGTCGACGGCGTATACACCGCCGACCCGGCCAAGCACAGCGACGCCAAGCGGTTCGAACAGCTCACCTACGACCAGGTGATCGAACGCAAGCTGGCCGTGATGGATACCGCCGCCATCGCACTATGCCGCGACCATCGCATGCCACTGCGCATCTACGACATGACTGTGCCGGGCAACCTGATGCGCATCATGCACGGCGAGCCGATCGGCACCTTGGTCGACGCAAGCTGACCGCCTACCTTGCTTCTCGCACTCTCCGGGGGAGGGGGCGGGAAGTTACTGTTATACTTGCCGGCTTGCACGCCATCGGGTGATTTCACATGCTCAACGACATCAAACGCGATGCCCAGACCCGCATGGGCAAGAGCATCGATGCCCTCAAGCACGACTTGTCCCGCCTGCGCACCGGCCGCGCAAGCACGACGCTGGTCGATGGCATCAAGGTGCCTTACTACGGCTCGGACATGCCGCTCAACCAAGTGGCGACGGTTGCCCTGGCCGATGGTCGCTCGATCGTCATTACACCGTTCGAAAAAAGCATGGTCGGTCCGGTCGAAAAAGCCCTGCTGGCTTCCGACCTCGGCATCACGCCCACTACCGCCGGCACGGTGATTCGCCTCAACATGCCGCCGCTCACGGAGGAGCGTCGCCGCGAGCTGGCCAAACACGTGTCGCATGAAGGCGAGAATGCGAAGATCGCCATCCGCAACGTGCGTCGCGACGCCTTGCAGCAGGTCAAGGATCTGCTCAAGGAAAAGAAGATCACCGAGGACGAAGAGCGCAAGGCGGACGAAGATATCCAGAAGCTCACCGACCAGTTCGTCAAGGAAGTCGACAAACTGGCCAAGGCAAAAGAAGAAGAGTTGATGTCCATGTAAGGCCATCGCAGCATGCCGAGTCACCATGACCGGCATGCGCGTCCACGCCGATTGACGGAGGAGCAAAGAAGGGTGAGGGGTCCATCTTGCACTGCCACCGTCCCCATGCGGGCTCCGGGCCAACGGAACGCGTGAACCTGCTTCCGCCAGCATTGTCCCTGCAGCGGGGGCAGAACGGGGCCGATATCTGGCCTTTCGCTGGCGAATGCGGTTTCGGCAAGCTCCCGGACGCAGCAGCGTAGCCGCCACCGTTACTCTCCATCCATGACCACGACCACGTTCAAACACATACCGCGCCATATCGGCATCGTGATGGATGGCAATGGGCGCTGGGCGAAAGCCCGTCATCGTCCGCGCAGCTTTGGCCACAACGCTGGCCGCAAAGCCGTGCGCGAAGTCGTGGAAGGCTGCATTCGCCATGGCGTGGAAGCGCTGACGCTGTTCGCCTTCTCCAGCGAGAACTGGCAGCGGCCACCGGACGAAGTCAGCGCGCTGCTGGAACTCTTCATGCGCGCGCTGGACAAGGAAGTGGACGAACTGGACGAAAACGGTGTGCGCCTGCGCTTCATCGGGGATTTGTCCGCCTTCGACAAGGCACTCCAAAAGCGCATGATCGATGCGATGCATCGCACCTCAGGCAACATCAAGCTGCATTTGAACATCGCCGTGAACTACGGTGGCCGCTGGGACGTCGTGCAGGCTGCACGCAAAGCGGCCATGGCGGTGGCGCAAGGCGAGCTGTCGGTGGATGACATCGACGAAGCGTCGTTCGACCGCTGGACCAGCCTGTCCGAAGTGCCGCCGCTGGACCTGTTCATTCGTACCGGCGGCGATCATCGCATCAGCAATTTTCTGCTGTGGCAGCTAGCCTATGCGGAGCTGTACTTCACCGAGACGCTGTGGCCGGACTTCAACCAGGCTTCACTGCAGCTTGCCATCAACGACTTTGCCCGTCGTGAACGGCGCTTCGGCCGCACCGGCGACCAGGTCGCCCAGGCAGCGGTACGTTGAGCCGGCCTGCGCTGGCCTGGCGGCGCGGCCTGAATCTTTCTGCTCAAGGGGCGAGGAGTAACCAAGGCATGCGTGCCGACGTGCGACGACATGTAAATCCGGCCAGCAGCCATGCCTTCCGGCGCTCCCTTTCCCGCACAGCAGCTGCCGCTGCGAGCTGCTAGGAAACTCTATGCTGCGACAGCGTGTCATTACCGCCCTGCTCCTTGCGCCGCTCGCGATCCTGCTGATCCTGTTGCTGCCGACCAGCGTATTTGCCTGCCTGCTGGCCGCGGCCTTCTTGGCCGCCACCTGGGAGTGGTCGCGGCTGGCCGGCATGACAAGCCGCGCGGCACGCGGCGTACTGCTCGGTTTCGCCCTGCTGGCCTTCGTGGCTCTATGGTGGTTGCGGAGCACGCCATGGCTATGGCCCGCACTGATCGTGGCCGGCGTGGCGTGGTGGCTGCTGGTGTGCGTATGGCTACGCCATTTCGCTTTCGCGGCGGCGCCGACTCCTGAAAACCGCAACCTGAAACTGCTGGCCGGAGCGTTCGTGGTATTTCCCGCCTGGGTGGCCGCGCTGGACATTCATGGCAGTCCATCGCACGGCCATGCATGGACTTTCCTGGCCATGCTGCTGGTGTGGGCGGCCGACACCGGCGCCTATTTCGCCGGCAGCTGGTTCGGCAAGGGCAAGCGCAAGCTGGCGCCGCAGATCAGTCCCGGCAAGACCTGGGTGGGGGTATATGGCGCCTTCGCCACCAGTTCCCTGGTGGCGGCCGCGGCCGGGTGGTTGCTGGGTGTGCACGATCTGCGCCTGCTCGGCCTGATCGTGGTCAGTATCGTGACGGTCGCCGCCTCGATCATCGGTGACCTGCTGGAAAGCCTGATGAAACGCCACGCGAACGTGAAAGACTCCGGCGCTCTTTTCCCCGGCCACGGTGGCCTGCTGGACCGCCTGGACAGTGTGTTCGCTGCCTTGCCGGTTTTTGCGCTTGGAAAGCTCTTGCTGGGGCTTTGAGGCGCGCCACACCTACATCCCTCGCCAGCAAGCGGCAGGAGAGGAAAGAACGGAACTGCCGCTGCCGACCGCGGTCGATATCCCAATCCCGAGCGTACGCCACCGCGCAGCTTTTCCAGTCGCCCGGCGGGTACTTCGCAACGCTAGCTGATAAGCTTTGAATTCCTAAGAAGACGTACCCGCTTTGATGAATCCCTTTTTCGGCTCGGTGTTCTGGTTACTGGTCACGCTAGGCGTGCTGGTGACCTTTCACGAATTCGGACACTACTGGGTCGCCCGCCGCTGCGGTGTGAAAGTGTTGCGCTTCTCGGTCGGCTTCGGCCGTGCCATCTGGAGGCGCATCGGCCGCGACGGCACTGAATACCAGATCGCCGCGATTCCACTCGGCGGCTACGTCAAGATGCTCGACGCGCGCGAGGGTGAGGTCGATCCTGCCGAACGCCATCAGGAGTTCACCGCGCAGCCGATCTGGAAACGCATCGCCATCGTCGCCGCCGGCCCGGGCTTCAATATCATTTTCACCATTGCCGCGTTCTGGCTGATGTTCGTCATGGGCCGCACGGACTACGCGCCGATCGTGACCGCCGCCCCGCAAAGCCTGGCCGCCGAGGCAGGCATCCATGAGGGCGATCGCCTGCTCACCGTTGGCGGCGAGCCGGTCACCACCTGGAGCGGTTCGTACGACGTCATCGCCAACGCGCTGCTTGGCCGCACGCCCCTGGCCGTCACCGTGCGCGGCACGGATGGCACGGAACGTTCGCTGGTTCTGCCGCTCAACCGCCTGCCGGCCGGCGAAGACGTGGGGCAATACCTGGACAAGCTGGGCCTGGAACTGGCGCCGCCTCCACCGGTCGCCGCCACCGTCGAACCCGGCGATCCTGCCGCACTGGCCGGCTTGCAGGGTGGTGATCGCATCCTGCGCATCAACGGCACCGCGGTGAAGAACGATTTCAATGACATCGGCACGCTGGTGAAGGCCGCTGCCGCGAAATCGCCGCGCCTTTCGGTGGACGTCGAGCGTCATGGCAAACCGATGAACTTCATCGTCACGGCGCAGATGAAATCCGAAAAAGGCCAGCCGGTGCAGTGGATCATCGGCATCACCAGCCCGGCCGCCGAAGTCGCCATCCAGCATTACGGCCCGGCCAAGGCGATGGTTGAATCGCTCAGCCTCACGTGGCAGCGCACCACCGACACCTTCAGCATGGTCGGCAAGATGATTACCGGCGAGGCGTCGACCAAGAACATTTCAGGCGTCATCGGCATTGCGCAAGTCGCCAACGCGGCAGCGCAAATGGGGCTGGATCGCTTCCTGGAATTTCTCGGCCTGGTGTCACTGAGCCTGGCCATCATCAACCTGCTGCCCATTCCGGTCTTGGATGGCGGCCATCTGCTGTATTACCTTATCGAGCTGATCAAAGGCAGCCCGGTCAGCGAACGGACCATGATCGCGGGCCAGTACGTGGGCATCGCCTTGCTGTTCACGCTGATGGGGTTGGCGTTCTACAACGACATCCATCGCATCATCCTGCCCTCGTGAGACGGATGCGCGCCGCCTGCAACCTCATGGTTGAGTGCTGGCCGCGGTCATCCTATTGCGTGGCAAACCTCGCGCCCTGCGCGGTGACCGGTGTCTCTTTACCGGTGCTGCCAGCGCAAGTGGGGAAAACAACATGAGGCCGGGATGATGCCGGCTTTGGAAAAAATGCAGCGGGGCGGCCGCATGACCGCCCCGTCCGAATAACACAACGGAATCGACGATGAAGCGTATCGCCGCCCTGATCCTGCTTGCCTCCCTGTCCACCAGCGCGTTCGCGCTGGACCCCTTCGTCGTTTCCGACATCCGCATCGAAGGCCTGAACCGCATCTCCGCCGGTACCGTATTCAACTACCTGCAGATCAACAAGGGCGACCGGCTCACCTCCGAAGAAGCCCAACAGGCCATTCGCGCGCTGTACAACACCAAGTTCTTCAGCGACGTAGAGCTGGATCGCGACGGCAACATCCTGGTGATCAAGGTGACCGAGCGTCCGTCGATTGCCAAGCTGTCGATTCGCGGCAATAGCGACATCAAGACCGACGACTTGAAGAAGGGCCTGAAGGACATCGGCCTGTCCGAAGGCGAGACCTTCGACCGCCTCGCATTGGACCGCGTGCAGCAGGAACTGATCCGCCAGTACTACAACCGCGGCAAGTACAACGTGTCGGTGATTCCGCACGTCACCACGCTTGACCGCAACCGCGTATCCATCGACATCGAAATCCGCGAAGGCAAGGTTGCCAAGGTCAAGGAAGTGAACATCGTTGGCAACACGGCGTTCACCGACAAGGAAATCGAAGACAACTTCGAAACCGGTACGACCAACCTGCTCTCGTGGTATTCGAAGAACGACCAGTACTCGCAGGACAAACTGTCGGGCGACTTGAAGAAACTGCAGTCCTACTACATGGATCGCGGCTACGCCGACTTCGGCATCGACTCCACCCAGGTCACCATTGCGCCGGACAAGCGTGCGATGTACATCGCCGCCGACGTGATCCAGGGCGACATCTACCACATCTCCGGCACGCACCTGCTCGGTCAGCTGATCCTGCCCGAAGACACGCTGCGCAGGCTGGTGTTCGTGAAAGATGGCGACCTGTTCAACCGCCGCGCCATCGAGGCAACCTCCGATTCGATCAAGGCACTGCTGGCCAACATCGGTTACGCCTTCGCCAAGGTCAATTCGGTACCCAAGCTCGACAAAGACAAGAAGACTGTCGACGTGACCTGGTATATCCAGCCGGGTCCGCGCGTGTACGTGCGCCGCGTGATCTTCCAGGGCAATACCCGCACGGAAGACGACGTGCTGCGTCGTGAAATGCGCCAGCTCGAAGGCTCGTGGTACTCGCAGGCCGCGATCGACCGTTCGAAGATCCGCTTGCAGCAGCTGGGCTATTTCAAGACCGTCACCATCGACAAGCAGACCGTACCGGGCAGCGATGACGAAGTCGATCTGACGGCGAAGGTGGAAGAACAATCCGCCGGCAGCCTGACCTTCGGCGTGGGTTACTCGCAGTACTCGGGCATCATCCTGTCCAGCTCGGTATCGCAGAAGAACTTCCTCGGCACCGGCGACCAATTCAGCATCGGTGCGCAGCGCAGCGATTACCTCACGTCGATCAACGCGGGCTACTACAACCCGTATCTGACCGAGAACGGCATCGGCATCGGCTACAACGCCACCTTCTCGAAGGCCGACTACAGCAGCCTGGGCAGCCAGTACGCGAGCTATTCGAACAGCACCAAATCATTCTCGACCACCATCGGCATTCCGATCACCGACTTCGACCGCCTGAGCGGCAGCCTCGGTATCGGCAGCACCAAGATCAACACCTATTACGGCTACACGCCGCAGGTGCTGATCGACTACATCAACGCGCTGGGCCACGAGACCATCCATACCTGGACCGGCTCGCTGAGCTGGATCCACGACACGCGCAACTCGTATTGGGCGCCCACACACGGCGGTCAGCTCACCGCGGGCGTGAACGTGGCACTGCCAGGCTCCACCGTGCAGTATTGGACCTTTAACGCCGAAGCCAACCATTACTGGCCGCTGTGGAAGGGTTTCGTGCTGTACCTGGATGGCAAGGTGGCCTACGGCGATACCTACGGAACGCAGAAATTCGAGAACACCACGGCTGACTACAATGCCGCCACCGGTGTCGGCTACAAGGCTGGCGACAAGGTCACCTTCCCGTTCTGGATGAACTTCTACGCGGGCGGTGTGACCGACCTGCGCGGCTTCCAGGACAACACCCTCGGCCCGCGCGCTTGCGCCGGCGCGGCTACCGACGGTTCGCCCATCAAGCCCGCCGCCAACGGCTACTGCCAAGGCAGCCCCTATACCTATGCGCAGCCGATCGGCGGTGCGTTCAAGGTGCTGGGCACGGCCGAGATCTACCTGCCGCTGCCGTTCCTCAAGGACATCAACACCGCACGCGTGTCGTTGTTCATGGACGTCGGCCAGGCCTATCAGAACGTCCAGAGCTTCAGCACGAAGACGCTGGATGCATCGGCCGGCATCTCGTTGCACTGGCAGGCACCGATCGGCCCGCTGATCATCAGCCTAGGCACGCCGATCCGCTCGCAGCCTGGCGACAGCCAGTACGAAGAACGCATCCAGTTCACCTTCGGCAGCCAGTTCTAATTGCCATCACCTTACGACGCCGCGGCCCGGTCCGCGGCGTCGCCGTGTCCAGCCTTGCAAACACAGGCTCGCGCACACCGGTCTACCGGATCCGATCGTTCCGCCATCGTTCCGGGGCATTCCCAAGTTCGACGCTCTGCTCGTGAAGTGAGGGGAACGATGCAAGCTGTCCGGTCAATGAGAACTAACTCATCCACCCTGTCACGCAGGCAGCGGACGCTCGTCTGGGGCGCGGCCGTGGCGCTGCTTTTGCTGTTCACCATGCAGGTGTTCAACGTGGTGCGGCAGGAATCCCTCAGCTGGGACGAAGGCGACCACATCTTTGCCGGCTATATGGGATGGAAAACCCACGACTTCGGGTTCAATCCCGAGCATCCGCCGCTGATGAAAGCCGTGGCGACGATCCCGCTGCTGGGATTGCCGTTGAAGGTATCCACCGACCAGCATCGTTTCTTCAAGGACGAGGCCTATCTTGATGGCCGCGCCTTGTTGTTCGACAACGCGCCGTTCAATGCGCAGTCCTTGACCTTGCGTGTGCGGCTGGCGGCCGGCGTGGTGGCGCTGTCGCTGGCCGTACTGGTGTTTGCGGCAGCATGGGAAATGTTCGGCGCCGGCGCGGCGTTGCTGGCATTGGCGCTGCTGTGTTTCGAACCGAACGTGCTGGCACACAGTGCATTGGTCACCACCGATATCGGCGTTTCATGCTTCCTGCTGGCTGCGGTGTACGCGTTCTACCGTTACAACAAGGCTCCCTCGTTGTGGCGCTTGTTGATCGCTGGTGTGGCGGCCGGACTCGCCTTGGCGACGAAACACTCCGCCATCCTGCTGGTGCCGATGCTTGCTGCACTCGCCGTCGTGGAGCTTATCTGCCCGGCCGATCGCAACACCCCGCTCGATGCTCCTTTACCCAAGCGTATCCTGCGATTGGGAGGTGCCCTGATCGCCATCGGTGCCGCCGGCCTGCTGGTGCTGTGGAGTTTCTACGGTTTTCGCTATGCCGCGCGCCCGGATGGACTCCAGCTTGCTCCGTCACTGATCGAGTATGTGAAACCGCTGCGCCCCCTTGAGGCAAAGGGCATCCTGCTGCTGGCGCGCTGGCATGTGCTGCCGGAATCCTATCTTTATGGCCTGACGGACGTGCGCTCGATGGCCAACGGCATGCCGAGTTTCATCTTCGGCAAGGTCTACGACCACGGCGTCTGGTTCTACTTCCCGGCCATATTGGCGATCAAGTCCACGCTCGGCTTTCTCGGCATGCTGCTGCTTGCGATCGCCGCACTCGTTGCGCGTAGCTGGCCACGCCCGCGCGAGGCGCTGTACCTGTTGCTGCCGGCACTGATCTATCTATGGGTGGCGATGCAGTCCAGCTTGAATATCGGCGCCCGCCACATCATGCCGGTGTATGTCTTCCTGCTGGTGTTTGCGGCCGGCGGTTGCTGGGCCTTGATGCAACGCGGCGGAGCCTGGCAACGCAAATCCACCGTGCTGATAGCCTTCTTGCTGGCCGCACACGTGACCTCCTCGGTGCGCGCCTATCCCAACTACATGGCCTATTCGAACGAACTGTGGGGAGGTCCGGCGCAAACCTATAAGGTGCTCACGGATTCAAGCGCGGATTGGGCGCAACAACTGCTGGCCGTGAAACAGTATCTGGACAGCCGCGGCATCAAGAACTGCTGGTTCGCCTACTTTGCACAGCCTTTCATAAGGCCTGCGGACTACGGCATTCCATGCAAGCTGCTGCCGACACCCGATGGCATCTGGCAGAAGATGGATACCGACGTGCCACCCGTCATCCACGGCCCTGTACTGATCAGCGCGGGCGACTGGACGTGGTACGAGATGGGCCCCAGCTCGCCCAATCCTTACGAGTCGTTTCAACACCTGCAACCCGTGGCCAACATCCAGGATGGCGTGCTGGTTTACGAAGGCGACTTCCACGTGCCGCTGGCTTCGGCGCTGGGCCATATCCAGCGTTCCAGCAACCTGCTGGAGCAGAAAAAAACCGCCGAAGCCGTAGCCGAAGCACGCACTGTCGTGGCTATCGCGCCCGATGCCGTGCAAGCCCAACTGGCGCTCGGCGATGCGCTGGCCGCGCAGGCTGACAGCGGCGGCGCCCACGCCGCTTATCGCGCCGCATTGAGTTTGGCCGCCCAGATGGCGCCAGGCGCGCGGGAAACCTGGAGCGAACGCATCCGGCAGAAGCTGCAGACGGTGACCCCGCCGTGAACGCGGCAGGGGCCAACCCTCTACAATGCCGCCGCTGCCTTGGAGTTTGAGGAATGAATCCAATCCGTTACAGCGTTGCCCAGCTTGCCGAACGTTTCGCCCTGGAGTTCCAGGGTGACGGGGCACGCATCATCGATGGTGTCGGCACACTTGCCGCTGCAGGTCCGACCCAGCTGAGCTTTCTTTCCAACAGCAAATACGCCGCGCAACTGGCCACCACGCGCGCCGGCGTGGTGGTGGTGAATCGCGATGCCGCGGAAAGTTGTCCCACCGCGACCCTGATCGCCCGCGATCCGTACGTGGCCTACGCGCACATAGCCGCCTTGTTCGAGCGCCTGCCGGCCGCGACGCCGGGCGTGCATCCCACGGCGGTGATCGCACCGAGTGCGCGCGTCAGTCCGTCGGCAAGCATCGGCCCCTGCTGCGTCATCGAAGACGGCGCCGTGGTCGAAGACGGCGCCATCCTCGGCCCGCATTGCATCATCGGTCCCGAATGCACGGTCGGTGCGCAGTCGCGGCTGGTCGCGCGCGTCACCTTGGTAATCCGCGTGACGCTGGGCAAGCGCGTGCTGGCGCATCCGGGCGCGGTGATCGGCTCGGACGGCTTCGGCCTGGCGTTCGATCGCGACCACTGGGTGAAGCTGCCGCAGCTGGGCGGCGTGCGCATCGGCGACGACTGTGAAATCGGCGCCAACACCACCATCGATCGTGGTGCGCTGGACGACACCGTGCTGGAAGAAGACGTGCGCCTGGACAACCAGATCCAGATCGCCCACAACGTCTACATCGGTGCACACACCGCCATGGCCGGCTGCGCCGCCGTGGCCGGCAGTGCGAAAATCGGCCGTTATTGCATGATCGGCGGCAATGCCGGCGTGCTCGGCCATCTCGAATTGGCCGACCGGGTTACCATTACGGCCAAGAGCCTGGTGACTCATTCGATTCGGGAGGCTGGCGAGTATTCCTCCGGGGTGCCGCTGCAGGAGAACCGACAGTGGCGCCGCAATGCTGCGCGCTTCAAGCACCTGGACGAATACGCGCGCCGATTGTCGGCGCTGGAAAAGGATAAGAACGATGATTAAGAGCCTGTGTTCACACTCCAAGCACCTCGCATTGCGCCGGAGTGGCCGCCATGCGGCCGCGCGCGACTTGGCCAGACCGCCAGTCTGGTGCTGCGCCGCGCACGACCACCTGACAACCACTCCGGCGCAATGCGAGGCACTTGGAATATGAACACAAGCTCTAACAACACCACCCCGATCACGCTGCCGGTAGGCGTCGAGCAAATCCAGCAATTGCTGCCGCACCGCTACCCGTTCCTGCTGGTGGATCGCGTGATCGAGATCGTGCCCGAGCAAAGCGTGGTGACGCTGAAGAACGTCACCATCAACGAGCCGTTTTTCAATGGCCATTTCCCAGGCCATCCGGTGATGCCTGGCGTGCTGATCGTGGAAGCCATGGCGCAATCCGCCGGCCTGCTCACCCAGATCAGCGCGCGCCTGAAAGGCAACGCGGCCAGCCCGCTGTTCTATCTGGCCAAGGTCGACAACGCCCGTTTCAACGCACCGGTAGTGCCGGGCGATCAGCTGCGCATGGAAGTGAAGCTCAAGCGCCTGCTGCGCAGCATGGGCCTGTTCGAGGCGCGCACCCTGGTCGATGGCCGCGAAGTGGCCAGCTGCGAACTGATGTGCGCCGCGAGGTCGGAGAAATGATCCACCCCACCGCGCAGATCGATCCCTCAGCCGTCATCGGCAACAACGTAAGCATCGGCGCCTTTACCGTCATCGGCGCCGAGGTGGAAATCGGCGACAACACGGTGATCGGCCCGCACGTGGTGATCCAGGGCCCCACCAAAATTGGCCGCGACAATCGCATCGCGCAATTCGCCTCGCTCGGCGGCGATCCGCAGGACATGAAGTACGGCGGCGAACGCACCGAACTGGTCATCGGCGATCGCAACCTGATCCGCGAATTCGTCACCATCAATCGGGGCACCAGCGAAGGCGGCGGCGTCACGCGCGTTGGCAACGACAACTGGCTGCTGGCCTACGTGCACGTGGCGCACGATTGCAAGGTCGGCAACCACACCATCTTCTCCAACTATTCGGCGCTGGCCGGCCATGTGGAAGTGGGCGACTGGACGGTTTTCGCCGGCTATTCCGGTGCGCACCAGTTCTGCAAGATCGGCGAGCACGCCTTCATCGCCATGGGCTGCCTGCTCGGCGCCGACGTGCCGCCGTTCCTGATGATGGCCAACGACCAGGCGGGCCGTCCGCGCGGACTCAACACCACCGGCCTCAAGCGCCGCGGCTTCGAGCCGGAACGCATCACCGCGATCAAGCGCGCCTACCGCACGCTCTACACCTCGGGCCTGTCGCTGGCCGAGGCGCGCGAGCAACTCGCCACGCAAGCCAAGGAAAGCGAAGACGTGCGGGCGATGCTGGCATTTCTGGAACGCAGCGAACGCGGGTTGGCGCGCTGACAATATGCGCCCCCGCATATGGTTAGATCAGGCACGGGCTTTTTGCTTTTGAGGCATTGCCATGCCCACTGACGCCAACGCTCCGCTGATCGCCCTCATCGCCGGCGAAGACTCCGGCGATCAACTCGGTGCCGATCTGATCACCGCCTTGCGGCGCCACTATCCCGATGCACGCTTCGTCGGCATCGGCGGTCGCCGCATGCAGAAGCACGGTTTCGAATCGTGGTACGACATCCGCGAACTGTCTCTGTTCGGTTTTGCGGAGGTAATCAGCCATCTGCCGCGGCTGTTGAAACTGCGCAAAGAACTGATCACACGCCTGCTCGCGGCCAGGCCCGCGATCGTGGTCGGCATCGACGCTCCCGATTTCAACCTCGGTCTCGAACGCCGCTTGAAGCAAGCGGGCCTGCGCACCGTGCATTACGTCAGCCCGTCGATCTGGGCCTGGCGCGAAAAGCGGGCGGACAAGATCGGCCACAGCGTGCATCGCGTGCTGTGCCTATTCCCGATGGAGCCACCGATCTACGCGCGCCATGGCATCGATGCGCGTTTCGTCGGCCATCCATTGGCCGATCGCTTTCCGCTCGTATCCGATCGCGTACCGGCACGCCGCACGTTACAGCTGCCGCTCGACGCCCCTGTGTTGGCGCTGCTGCCTGGCAGTCGCCATTCCGAGCTGGAACGCATGGGCGCCATCTTTTTGGATACCGCACGCCGCGTGGCCACCGCCATGCCCGGCTTGCGCGTGGTAATTCCCGCCGCGAATTCGCGTGCACTCGCCACACTCAAGGCCATGCTTGCACACGGGCCGCATGATGATGCCTCGCCCATCCTGATCGACGGCCATGCCCACGAAGCAATGCTCGCTGCCGACGTCGTGTTGCTGGCATCCGGTACCGCCACGCTGGAAGCGATGCTCGCCAAGCGTCCGATGGTGGTGGGCTATCGCGTATCGCCATTGAGCTATCGCATCGCGCGCCTGTTCAACATGCTCAAGACCGACGTCTACGCACTGCCCAACATCCTTGCCCGCGCCTGCGGCATGGGCAAGGACGCGCTGCTGGCACCGGAACTGATGCAGGACGACTTCACCGCGGAGAAGCTCACGCACGCCACGCTGCAATTGTTCCGCGATAGCGAGCGGCGCGGCGCCATCGTTGCCGCCTTCGAGCAATTGCATGAAGCCTTGCGCGGTCATCTGCCCGGCCACGCCGGCGACCATGCGGCGGCGGCGATCATTGAATTGATCGAGCAACCAAGCTCCCTCCCCCGGGAAGAGGGTTAGGGTGAGAGGCTGGGCTTGCGGGAACGCATCAATACGTTCAGGCTTTTTACTGCATGCACCAAAATGACATCCCGCCAGATTCGCCCCTCACCTCACCCCATTCCCCTTGGGGAGTGGGAAAAGATAATGAGCCCTCCCCGGAGGGGAGAGGAGGCGGACGCGAAGAGCGCGTTACTCAATACGTCACCCGCTACGTGGCCGGCGTGGACGAAGCCGGACGCGGCCCGCTGGCCGGCCCCGTGGTCGTGGCGGCGGTGATCCTCAACAAGCGCCGCCGCATCAAGGGCCTGGACGACTCCAAGAAGCTGAGCGAAGCCAAGCGCGAGGCACTCTTCCCCCTGATCGTTGAACGCGCACTGGCCTACAGCGTGGTCGTGGTGGATCGCGAAGAAATCGATCGCATCAACATCTTCCAGGCCACCATGATCGGCATGACGCGTGCGCTGCGCGCCCTGGCGCCAGCCGCCACGGAAGCACTTATCGACGGCAACCAGTTGCCCAAAGAGTTGCCCTGCCCTGCCCGCGCCATCATCGGTGGCGACGCGCTGGAACCCTCGATCAGCGCCGCGTCGATTCTGGCCAAGGTCAGCCGGGACCGCCTGATGGTGGCGATGGATACGCAATTTCCCGGCTATGGTTTCGCCGAGCACAAGGGCTATTCCACGCCCGGGCATCTCGCCGCGCTGCAACGGCTCGGGCCTTGCCTCGAACATCGACGCAGCTTTGCGCCGGTCAAGCTGTTGTTGGATCAAGGGCAGCTTTTCTAAGCCTGTTGAACTTTTTTTCTGAAGGCTGCCATGTCCATGGTTCTATGCAACCTTACCTATTGCGCGCGCATCTGAGCAGGTATGGGATGGATTCGGAACGCCGCTGCGCAGACATGCGAACGCCAGCGTAGCGGCCGCGTTGCACGGACGCGCCACCGCCCAGTGCCAGCAAAACTCGAATCAGACACCGGGCTTTCGAGGAGGGTGCCATGATGTTCCCGTTCCGTCGTCGCACAACGTCGAAATCCACTGCCGAAAAACACGCGCCGAAGCTCAACGCAGAAAACCCGCCGAACGTCACCGAGCTGCATCTGCAGCATCTCGACTACAACGGCGAGCCGATGAGCGTGGAAAGTCTGTCGCATTACTTCGCGCCCACGGACAGCAATGAACGGTTCCGTGTGCACTGAGATGGCGTCAGTCGAACACCGCCAATAGTTAAAACGGGTGCCCGCAAGCTTGCCCGTCGCCGCTTTTACGAATGTCCGGGCGACGACTTACGATTCGGGACTGCTGTCAATGCTTGCCCGTACCCGGCCGGCTCGCTAGGCTGAGCTATTGCTTCGCGTGCGAGCCATGTCCGTCCGTTTCGCTCATCTGCATCTGCACAGCGAATATTCGCTGGTCGACTCGACCATCCGCATCAAGGCGCTGGTGGCTGCCTGCGTGCAGGCCGGTGCGCCCGCTGTCGCGCTCACCGATGAGTGCAACATGTTCGCCCTGGTGAAGTTCTACAAGGCGTGCAGCGCGGCCGGCATCAAGCCGATCGGCGGCTGCGACTTGTGGATAAGCGCTCCGGACGATCCGCGCCCCTGGCGCATGACCGTGCTGTGCCAGAACCGCGACGGCTATCTCAACCTTTCCCGCCTCGTCTCGCGCGCCTGGCGCGAAGGCCAGCAAGGCGGCCGTGCGCTGGTCGACGCCACGTGGCTCACGCCGGCTGCGACAGACGGCTTGATCGTGCTGCTCGGGCGCGAAAGCGAAGCGGCCCGCATGGCCGTCAACCAGGGCACGGATACGGCGGCACCGCGTCTGCAAACGCTGCTGCAATTGTTTCCCGATCGCCTGTACCTGGAACTCACCCGCTGCGGCCGCGAGGGCGAAGAAGCGTGGAACAACGCCGCGCTCACCCTGGCCACCGCACTCGATCTGCCGGTGATCGCCAGCAACGACGTGCGCTTCCTGAAGCAGGACGACTTTGAAGCGCACGAAGCACGCGTGTGCATTCACCAAGGCCGCGTTCTTGCCGATCCCAAGCGCCCGCGCGACTACAGCGACCAGCAATACCTGAAAACGCCCGAGCAGATGGCCGAGTTGTTTGCGGACATCCCCGAAGCGCTGGAAAACACGGTCGAACTGGCCAAGCGCTGCAACCTGGAACTCTCGTTCGGCACCTACTACCTGCCGAACTTCCCGGTACCGGAAGGCCACGACCTCGACAGCTACATCCGCGAAACCGCGCGCGAAGGTTTGAAAGAACGCCTCGCCCACGCGCCGTTGGCAGCCGGCTACACGCTCGCCGATTACGAAGCACGCCTGGAACGCGAGCTGGACGTGATCATCAAGATGGGTTTTCCCGGTTACTTCCTGATCGTGGCGGACTTCATCAACTGGGGTAAGCAGAACGGCATTCCGGTCGGCCCGGGCCGCGGTTCGGGTGCAGGCTCGCTGGTGGCGTGGGTGCTGAAGATCACCGATCTCGATCCGCTGCAGTTCAACCTGCTGTTCGAGCGTTTCTTGAATCCAGAGCGCGTGTCGATGCCGGACTTCGACATCGACTTCTGCATGGATCGCCGCGACGAGGTGATCGACTACGTCGCGCGCAAATACGGCCGCGACCACGTCAGCCAGATCATCACCTACGGCTCGATGGCTGCCAAGGCGGTGCTGCGCGACTCCGGCCGCGTGCTCGGCATGGGCTACAACGCGGTCGACAAGATCGCCAAGCTGATTCCGGCGCGCCCGCTCGACCTCACGTTGTCATGCGCACTTGGCCGCTCGGAAAAAGCGCAGAAAGAACCCGACCGCGTGGTCAAGGAATTCTGCGAACTCTACGAACAGGACGAAGAAGCCAAGACGCTGATCGACCTGGCGCTGAAACTGGAAAGCCTCACGCGCAACGCCGGCAAGCACGCCGGTGGCGTGGTGATCGGGCCCAAACCGCTCACCGAATTCGCACCGCTGTACTGCGAACCGGGCGGCGCTGGCGTCGTTACGCAATACGACAAGGACGACGTCGAAGCCGTCGGCCTGGTGAAGTTCGACTTCCTCGGCCTGCGCACGCTCACCATCATCGATTGGGCGGTGAAGGCGATCAATGCGCGCCGCGCGCAAAGCGGCGAAGAACCGCTGGACATCGCCGCGCTGCCGCTCGATGACGTCCCCACCTACGAGTTGTTGAAACGCGCGCAGACCGTCGCCGTGTTCCAGCTCGAATCCTCCGGCATGCAGCGCATGCTCAAGGATGCGAAGCCGGACCGCTTCGAAGACATCATCGCGCTGGTGGCGTTGTATCGCCCCGGCCCGATGGACCTGATCCCCAGCTTCGTCGCGCGTAAACATGGTCGCGAAGAAGTGATCTATCCCGATCCGCGCGTCGAGCCGATCCTGAAAGAGACCTACGGCATCATGGTCTACCAGGAGCAGGTGATGCAGATGGCGCAGATCGTCGGCGGCTACTCGCTCGGCGGCGCCGACCTGTTGCGCCGCGCGATGGGCAAGAAGAAAGTCGAGGAAATGGCCAAGGAGCGCGCCAAGTTCCGCGAAGGCGCCGCCAAGGACGGGCTGACTGGCGAGAAAGCCGATGCCATCTTCGACGACATGGAAAAGTTCGCCGGCTACGGCTTCAACAAGTCGCATGCCGCCGCCTATGCCGTGGTGTCGTACCAGACTGCATGGCTGAAGGCGCACTACCCCGCCGAATTCATGGCCGCGACCATTTCGTCGGACATGGACAACACCGACAAGGTGGTGATCTTCCTCGACGAATCGCGCGCGATCGGCTTGAAGATCCTGCCGCCGGACGTGAACGCATCGGAGTTCATGTTTGAGGCCGTCGAACCGAGGGTCATTCGCTATGGCCTCGGCGCCATCAAGGGCGTCGGCCAGGGTGCTTGCGAAGCCATTGCCGAGGAACGCAAGAAAGGCGGCCCGTACAAGGATCTGGCCGACTTCTGCCGCCGCGTTGATCCCAGCAAGCTCAATCGCCGCGTGCTGGAAGCACTGATCTACTCCGGCTCGCTGGATGCCCTGGCCCCCACCCGCGCCAGCCTGATGCTGCAGTTGCCGGATGCGATCAAGGCGGCCGAACAGCATCTGCGCGATCGCCAGTCCGGCCAGAACGACATGTTCGGTGCCATGGTCGGCGCCGTCACCCCCGTCGTGGAGATCAACCTGCCCACCGCGCCCGAATGGCCGCTGGAGCAGAAACTGCAAGGCGAGCGCGACACGCTCGGC
Source organism: Dyella sp. (assembly GCF_035277725.1). Taxonomy (GTDB): domain Bacteria; phylum Pseudomonadota; class Gammaproteobacteria; order Xanthomonadales; family Rhodanobacteraceae; genus Dyella_B. The sequence goes on from NZ_DATEJY010000222.1 coordinate 20,351, forward strand.
CACTACCTGTCCGGCCACCCCACCGATCCCTGGCGCGAGGAACTGGCCCAGCTCTCCACCTGCCCGCTCGGCGAGATCGCCGACCGCTACCAGCCCCCGCGCCCGCGCAAGAACGACGGCGACGACAACCGCTTCCGCCGCGGCCCCGATACCCCCTGGACCGTCGCCGGCATGGTGGTGGCCGTGCGCAAGCGCGGCGACAGCGACGCCTTCGTGCGCCTGGAAGACAGCACCGGCAGCATCGAGGTGAGCTTCTTCGGCGAGCTGTACCAGCAAGCCGCCCCGCTGCTCACCCGCGACGAGCTGATCGTGGTCGAAGGCGGCCTGCGCATCGACGAATTTTCCGGCGGCGGTTTCCAGGTACGCGCCCGCAGCGCCATGTCCATGGCCGACGCCTGCCGCCGCTACGCGCGCCTGCTGCGCGTCAAGGTCAACGGCATCGGCCCCGACTTCATCACCCAGTTCCGCCAGGCCCTCGCCGGCCATCGCGGCGGCAATGCGAGCGTGCTGCTAAGCGGCTACCACAACGCCGTGGCGCAGGCGGATTTCGAATTCGGGCAGGAATGGAAGGTGCACGCCATCCCCGAGCTGCTGCGCACCGTGCGGGGGATGCCTGGGGTGCTGGGCGCGGGTGTGCGGATCATCAAAGCCGACTAAGCCCTTGGACACCATGACGTTGATGGTGACGCTGGCCGACCTTAAGCTGGTTTTTAACGAGTCCGCACTCCTCCATATCCCGGCGAACGCCGGAGCCCAGTGTCTTTGCTTTTGAGGCAACCAAAGTTGGGGCTTTCGCCCCAACCGGGAAACTACATGGATTCGGGCAGATAACCGGTAAACCGGTTTTTGATCGCTGCCGGCAGTATCGAGTAATCATCGACGTTGCCAAACCACCGCGTAGAAACGCGATGGTCCTGTCGCTCAAAAAAGCCAACCCACAACCGTGGCTTGTTCAAATCAATAACGACCATGGCAAAGGCTGCGGGACAGTTATGCGGCATGCACTGATGGATAACGAGGAAATCACCCTGCTGCTCGATTTTGTCTTCCACGCCGTAGCTGGCGAGCGCTTTCCGGTCCGCGGGCGACAACAGGCCATGCAGCGCGGCCTGGATGGACGGCTGATCCAGAAAACCACCCTTTTTTCCGTTCGTATAGACCGAAGGATATTTCCCTACCCAGGATAAAAGCGCCGCCTTGTCCCAGGTCTGGGCACTGTCGGCTGCATAAAGCGAAGCCGGCATACACAGCGCCAACATCAGTGTAAGCATCATTCTCATCGATATCACCTGTGATTGATCTGCAGCGCGGCCATAGGGTGGGAGCCATCGTTTTTCAGCGCTTTTTCGCAGGCACAAATGGATTTGGAATAGCCTGCTCCCGTGCCGAACGATTTATCGACGCCAGCGAGTTTGGTCTTGCAGATGTCCAGATAACAGGTGCCGCACTGGATATTTTTTGCCGCATCGGTCATGTCATCGTGACTGAAATGAATGCCGGCCGGGCTGTTTTTGTTGACCAGGTCGACCGCCCCTTTCGTAAGCTGCATTAGCCCTGTTGCGGTGGATCCTCCGTTGACGACTTCCGGGTCAAAATTCGTTTCCTTCCATGCCAGACAGATCACGAATTCATCGGAAAAGATTTTCGATCTGTTGTTGTCCTTGACCAGCTTTACCATCTGCTCGTAACTGAGCCCGCTCATCCCACTCTCCTTAAGCGATATCCAAGAAACATCCATAGAAATGGGCGCCGTTCATGGCGCCCCGCAGATCATGCGTCAGGCGTCGAAACCCTGGCAACATCTTCACGTCACAGCCCTCGAAGCTCCGGGCTGCCCCGGCACTTCGCCCAGCACCGCGGGTTTATCAGCGACCGTTGCCGCCTCGGAGGCTGAGGGACAAAGCGCTTTCCCAGCCCCCATACGCCCCCGTTCCCGCCCCGTCACGCACCCCGGGTATACTGCCCCGCTTCTGTGCCACGTCAGTGACCGATGAACCCGAATTTCCTCGATTTCGAACAACCGATTGCCGAGCTGGAGGCCAAGATCGAGGAGCTGCGGCATGCCAGCTCCGGCCAAGCGTTCAACATCGACGAGGAAGTCGCCCGGCTGCGCGAGAAGCTCAAGCTGAAGACGGCGGATATCTTCCGCACCCTCACGCCCTGGCAGGTGACCCAGCTGTCGCGCCACCCCGCGCGTCCCTACACGCTCGATTACATCGGCGTGATGTGCGAGGAATTCCACGAACTGGCCGGCGATCGTGCGTATGCCGACGATGCCGCCATCGTGGGCGGCCTGGGGCGCATCAACGGACGTTCGGTGATGATCATCGGTCATCAGAAAGCGCGTGATACCAAGGGCAAGGTGCGCCGCAACTTCGGCATGCCGCGACCGGAGGGTTATCGCAAGGCCCTTCGCCTGATGAAGATGGCTGAACGTTTCAACCTTCCGCTACTGACACTGATCGATACGCCCGGCGCCTATCCGGGTGTGGGCGCCGAAGAGCGCGGACAGAGCGAAGCCATCGCGCGCAACCTGCTGGAAATGGCCGAACTGAAAGTGCCGATCATCTGCACGGTGATCGGTGAAGGCGGCTCCGGCGGCGCGTTGGCGATCGGCGTGGGCGACAGCACGATCATGCTGCAATACTCGACCTATTCCGTGATTTCGCCCGAAGGTTGCGCCTCGATTCTCTGGAAGAGCGCCGACAAGGCGAAGGATGCCGCTGAAGCCTTGGGCTTGATCGCACCACGCCTGCTGGAGCTCGGCCTGATCGACAAGGTGGTGCGCGAACCGCTAGGCGGTGCCCATCGCAATCCCCATTCGATGGCCGTACGCCTGAAAGCCGTGCTGCTCAACGAACTGGACCGGCTCGAAGGCATTCCCGCGCCGGAATTGCTCGAACAGCGTTATCGCCGCCTGCGCGATTACGGCGCCTATAACGAATAGGTGCCTGCGCCATGGCGGGTGTGCAAGGCATCGATCACGTCAACCTCAGCGCACCCGCCGAGCTGCTGGAACGGGTTCGCCATTTCTACGTCGAGATCATCGGCCTGCACGAAGGGCCTCGCCCCACGTTTCGCTCGGGTTCGCGCGGTTATTGGCTGTATGCCGGCGCCGAACCGATCATGCATCTGACCTCGCGCGGCAGAGGCGAGGCGTCGGCGCAAGACACCGGTTGGCTGGACCATATCGCGTTTGCCTGCACCAATCTTCCCGCCATGCGGGCCAAGCTCGACGCAGCCGGTGTTGCCTATCGCATCGACGTGGTGGACATGCCGCCGCAAGTGCAGCTGTTTCTCACCGATCCGGCCGGCGTCGGCGTGGAACTCAATTTCCGCGGCTGACGTAGGTTGGGGTGAGGCGCAGCCGAACCCCAACATGGCGTGCAGCGTCCGGAACGTTGGGGTTCGCACCCCAACCTACGTGGCCGTTGCCGATCACGCCCCTTTGCTGAAGAATCCCTCCGGGGTTCCAGACAAGCGAAGCTTCCATGCAGGCTCTTTCCGTTTTGCGCCGCGCGATCGCGACGGCGACCATCATTTTTGCGGCTCAACTTTCGGCGCAGGCACTACCCACACGTAGCGATACCGCCGAGGCACGCACCGCCAAAGCATTTGAAAGCGCGCGCCAGCAAGGTCCATTGGCCCTGCATGCTTTCCTTGCCGAGATGCCCAAGGGCGGCGACTTGCACAACCATCTGAGCGGCGCGGTCTATGCAGAATCGTGGATCGCCGACGCAGCCGCCGATGGGCTATGCGTGGATATCGCCACCTCAAGCCTGGTCGACAAGAACGATGCGAGTGCACCCCATTGCGGAACCGGCCAACGTCCCGCGGCTGATGCACTAAACGATCAGCACTTCTACGACACCTTGGTCGATGCGTTTTCCATGCGCAGCTTCGTGCCCTCCGCCGGTCGTTCTGGCCACGATCAATTCTTCGATACGTTCGGCCGCTTCCAGGCGGTGACGCCGCAGCAGCACATGGGCGACTGGCTCAACGAAGTGAGCTCACGCGCCGCCGCGCAAAACGAGCAATACCTCGAATTGATGGTGACACCGCCTTTCGCGCATGCCAAGGAACTGGCACGGACATTAGGCTGGCAGGCCGACTTCGACACCCTGCGCAAGCAGTTGCTTGAGCAGGGCTTGAAAGACGAAATACCCACCGATGAGCGACTGCTCTCGCAAGCATTAGCCGAACGCACACGCCAGCAACATTGCGACGATGCCAAACCCGACGCTGCGTGCAGCGTGCAGATCCGCTTCCTCTACCAGGTATTGCGCGGCGCGCCGCCCGAGCGCGTATTTGCGCAAACGCTGCTTGGTTTTGAGCTGGCCTCGGTCGATTCACGCTGGGTCGGCATCAATTTCGTGATGCCGGAAGACGGCTATCTGTCGATGCGCGACTACAGCTTGCAGATGCGCATGCTCGATTATCTGCACCGCCTGTATCCCAAGGTGCATATCAGCCTGCATGCCGGCGAACTGGCGCCTGGGCTGGTTCCGCCGGATGGCCTGCGCTTCCATATCCGAGAGGCGGTGAACCTCGGCCACGCCGAACGCATCGGCCACGGCGTGGATGTGATGTACGAAGATCACCCGGAACAACTGCTGCAGGAGATGGCGGCACGCCACGTGATGGTGGAAATCAACCTGACCAGCAACGACGTGATTCTTGGCGTGCGCGGCGCCGATCATCCGCTGCCTATGTACATGAAATACGGCGTGCCGGTCGCACTATCCACCGACGACGAAGGCGTCTCGCGCATCGATCTCACTCACGAATACGTACGCGCTGCCGAGGACTTCGGTCTGGATTATGCGACGCTCAAACAGATGGCGCGCAACAGCCTCACCTACAGCTTCCTGCCAGGTGACAGCCTGTGGAATGCCAGCGCGTGCCAAGGTCAGTCGTCCGCCAGCCACACCAGCACAGCTTGCCAACGATTCCTCGCCGCGAGTGAGAAAGCCAAGGCACAGTGGGAACTGGAGCGTCGCCTGCGCGTTTTTGAGGCAAGCCACTGAAGTACGCTGTTTGTGAAAACGGGGCCCGCTTTCTCATTCCTGACAGGCCGTGGCGCACGCATCGAGTGCGCTACCATCCAGGCGGGGTTCTCGGAGACATGCCATGGCCAACGATCCAGCCGCCAAACTCGCCGTTCTGATCGATGCCGACAACACCCAGCCCGCCATCGCCGAAGGCCTGCTGGCCGAGGTCGCCAAGTACGGCACCGCCCACGTGAAGCGCGCCTACGGCGACTGGACCGGCCAGCAACTCAAGAGTTGGAAAGAGCAACTGCTGACGCAATCGATCCAGCCCATCCAGCAGTTCGGCTATACCAGCGGCAAGAACGCCACCGATTCGGCGATGATCATCGACGCCATGGACCTGCTCTATTCCGGGCGCTTCGATGGCTTCTGCATTGTTTCCAGCGACAGCGATTTCACTCGGCTGGCAGCGCGCATTCGCGAGTCGGGACTGATCGTCTATGGCTTTGGCGAGCGCAAGACACCCGGACCCTTCGTCGCCGCCTGCGACAAATTCATCTATACCGAGATTCTCACCGCCAAACCGGATGAGGAGCAGCCGCTCAAGCCACGCTCGCCTGCGCAGATGAAAAAGGACACCGCCCTGATCAATCTGCTGCGCAACAGTATTGATGCAGCCTCCGACGACGAGGGCTGGGCAGGCTTGGGTGGCGTCGGTTCGATCATCACCAAGCAGCGCCCGAACTTCGACTCGCGCAGCTACGGCTACGGCAAGCTGAGCGACCTGATCGCCGCCATTGACCTGTTCGAACTGGATCGGCGCAGCCCAGGCGAAGGGCGACCGAAAGCGATCTACGTGCGCAATAAACGGAAACCGGTGGCGCGTGACTAACGACGCATCCTTGCAGCGCACACTGCAGCACGCGCTGCATAAACACCCGGAGGGCTCGCTCTGTGTCGCTTACAGTGGCGGTCCCGATTCCACCGCCCTGCTGCACATCTTGGCGCACCTGCCCGAAGCACGCGCACGCGGTTTGCGCGCCATGCATGTGGATCATGGATTGCATGAAGAAAGCGCGTGCTGGGCTGCGCATTGCCGCGCGTTCTGCGCCACGTTGGGAGTTGCATGCGAGGTGCACGTGGCCAAAGTGGATCGCGCCAGCGGCATCGGCCTGGAAGCGGCTGCACGGCAGGCGCGTTATGCGATCTTTGCCGAGTATCTGCAGGCGGATGAAAGGCTGGTATTCGGCCATCACCAGGACGATCAGGCAGAAACCGTGCTGCTGAAACTGCTGCGCGGCGCCGGGCCGGAAGGATTGGGCGGGATGCGTGCGGAACGTCCACTGGGACGCGGTACCGTATGGCGGCCGCTACTCGACATCCCGCGACAGGTGTTGCGTGACTACGTCGACGCGCATGATCTGCCTTGCATCCATGACCCATCCAACGATGACCGCCGACTTGCGCGCAATCATTTGCGCCACGAGATCCTGCCGTTGCTCAAAACGCATTGGCCGCAGGCGGCCATGTCCATCACGCATAGCGCCATGCTGTGCCGTGGTGCTGCCGACACGCTGCAACAGGATTGGCTGGCTGCGTTTGAAGATTTGCGTGACGACAGCACCAACAGCCTCGATGCACGAGGCTGGCTCGCTTTGCCACCTGCCCTGCGCGATCCACTGCTGGCGCACTGGCTACATGCGCAAGGCCTCACCGCACCCACCACGGCGCAACGTCGGCAGATCGAGCAACAGTGCACCGCGCAGGATGGCCAATTGCCATGCATCCGTTGGCCCGGCACGGAAGTGCACGTCTGGAAGCATCGCCTATGGGCGATGGCGCCACGCGATCGAACGCCATCGCAAAGGGACATGCCTTGGCTCGGCGAAACACTGCAGCTGCCCGATGGCGGCTTGCTGATGCTGGAACCTGATGCACGGCTTTCCGTCAGCCTGACGGTGCGTTGGCGCAGTGGCGGCGAACGCATCAAACCCGCAGGCGATCGCCACACGCGCGAGCTGCGTGCACTGTTTCAGAGCGGTGCGATTCCGCCGTGGCAGCGCGATGCCTGCCCCCTTCTGTATGAAGGCGATGAACTCATTGCCGTGGCAGATCGCTGGTCAAGCGCACGCGCGGAAGCGATTTTCCATGAAGCAAAAGCCCGGCCGTGCTGGCGGCCGGGCTCTTGATGGATGCATCCACGTAGGCTGGGATGAAATCCCAGCATCGGCGATCAAAACCGCTACTTGCTTTCCTGCGGCAACGGCGCAACCGCAGCAGCCGCGCCCATCACCCTGCGATTGACGAAATACATCATCACGAACGACGCCAGCGTGGTGAAGACCAGGATGTCACCCAGCACGTCGAAATGCAGCAGCCGTCCATTCGACAGCTGCACCACTACCATGCCACCGAGCAACGCGGCTAGGCCACCGGACATCTGCTGCAGGGACGAGCTGATCGACATATAAGCGCCCCGATCAGACGGCTTGGGTAGCGCGGACATCAATGCCGACGACGAAATGATGCGCGAGAAGATACCGATCTGCAGCAGCGCGCTCACCGTAATCAGCGTCCACAAGCCCACATTGGACATCCGCGTGTAGATCACCACCATCACGATCGTCACCACGCAGCCAAAGGCAAATATGCGGAACTTGCCGAAGGCGTCGCTGGCCTTGCCGAGCAGCGGCCCCATCACCGCCGACACCAGGCCGGTGATCAGGTACACCACCGACAACATCGACATCGGAATGCCGAGGTTGTTGACGATAAACAAGGTGGAATACGGCATCAGCATGAAGCCGCCCATGGTCAGCAACGCCGTGGTGGCAAAGCCGATCAAATAAGAGCGCGTGGTCAAGGTATGCAGCAAGTGATGCAGCGGCTTCTTGTCCGGACGCAACGCCAGGTGCGCGTTGACCGGACGCAGGCGCCCAATGATCGCGCCACCCACCACGGTGCACACCGCCACGATCAGGAAGAACGGCGCATTCCAGCCCCAGTGGCTGGACAACCATAGACTCAACGGCAAACCCAACACCGTGCTCGCCGCAAACGCCGATTGGATGTAACCCATCACGCGTCCGCGCATGGACAGCGGAAACAGATCGGTAACGATAGCCATCGATGCCGCGCCAACGACACCCGCAAACAAGCCGGTAAACATGCGGGCCAGCAGCAGCAACACGTAGGTGTGGGCGAGCGCGCAGAACAAGGTGCCGAGCATGAAGCCGGCATAGAAAATCAGCAGCAGCCTTTTGCGGTCGAACCGATCGGCAAAGCCGGCGGCAACGATGCCGGACACGCCCGCGGCAAAGGCATACGCCGAAACGACGTCGCCGAACTGCTCGGGCGTGATGTGCAAGGCCGGCACGACCAAAGCACCCAGCGGCGCCAGCAGCATGAAATCGAGCACGATGGTGAATTGCAGAAAAGCCAGCACGGCCACCACGAACTTCTGGTAGCCGGAAAAACCCATGCCGCCAGCTTCCGCGGCATGCGTTGGCGAAGGATTGGTCACAGTGACTCCTAGGAGCGAGCCTCTCCCGGCTTGCTCGGATGGGGGGATGACGCAGAGTACAGTTTCGATATATCGAAATCAAGCCTTTCGGGACAGGTCGAAACAGCGGACTGCCACAGCAACACGCATCGCTCCCATGCAAACGCCTGGCTGCATCACGCAGGCGTACTGCGGCGATTGATTCCGCCTCTTCGCTGCGTTAGCGTTGCCCGCCATGGCCAAGCCCACTTCCGCCCCTGCTGAAACGACCTCGGTCGCCGACTTCGAGCATTCGCTCGACGAACTCGAACAACTGGTGGCGCGCATGGAAGGGGGCGAAATGAGCCTGGACGAATCGCTCAGCGCCTTCGAACGCGGCATCGGCCTTTATCGCCACTGCCAGCAGGCGCTCGACCAGGCCGAACTGCGCGTGCGGCTGCTGCTCGATCCGGACGCGCCAGAAAAAGCCGAGCCGTTCACGCCCGAAACCTGAGCCGCAGGTTGGGATGCGAACCCCAACATTCCTTTCCTCGTCGACGTCGAAATGTTGGGGTTCGCACCCCAACCTACGGCTCTGAAACGACCCCGGTCGCCGACTTCGAACATTCGCTGGACGAACTCGAACAGCTGGTGGCGCGAGATGAGCCTGGACGAATCGCTCAGCGCCTTCGGACGCGGCATTGGCCTTTAGCAGGCGCTCGACCAGGCCGAACTGCGCGTGTGGCCGTTGCTCGATCCAAACGCACCGAACACGGCGTAGGTTGGGGTGCGAACCCCAACATCCCTGTTCTCATCGACATCGAAATGTTGGGGTTCGCACCCCAACCTACATGCGGCTATTTGATCAGGCGCAACGCGAACGGATAGCGATAACGCACGCCTTCGTTGGCTTTGACGCCGGCAATGATGGTCAGCACCAGCCAGCCAATGCCGATGATCACCCACAGCGGAATCGCAATGATCAAGCCGATACCGAACGTGATGGCCGAGAGCACCAACAGCACCAGGCTGGCAATCGCCACGGAGATGTTGAAGTTCAACGCTTCCTTGGCCTGATCGGCAACGAAAGGCATGGTGTCTTTCTTCACCAGCCAGATCACCAGTGGGCCGATGAAGCAGCCCCAGCCGGCGCCGAGCGAAGCGGTAAGCAAGGCACCCAGCAAGGCCGACAGATGCGCGAACATCGCCCAGGTGCGCTCTTCGGCAGGAATATCACCGATGTGCTCGCTCGGTGGAGGCGGTACAACGGACTCGGGCGGAACGCTCATAAGCATCTCCTTTCAAGTCGTGCAAAACACCGGCGCATGCCGGTGAAAAGCATCCTAGCAGGGTGCGCAGGAACTTGCTGCGCAGCTTTTGGCCTAGGCATTTTGGTGGGCTACTCGCCCGCAATCGTCATGCGATCGATCAGGATCGAACCGGTCAGCAGGTGCGAGCGCCTGTCCACGTCCGCGCCCACCGCCACGATGCCGTTGTACATATCGCGCAGATTGGCAGCGATGGTGATCTCCTCGACCGGATAGGCGATTTCACCGTTCTCCACCCAGAAGCCCGCGGCGCCGCGCGAGTAGTCGCCGGTGATGGTGTTGACGCCCTGCCCCATCACCTCCGTCACCAGCAGCCCGGTACCGAGCCGGCGCAGCATGCCGCCGAAGTCGTCGGCAGCACCGCCATCGGCATGGCCCGGCTCGACCACCAGGTTGTGGATGCCGCCGGCATTGCCCGTGGATGCCAGCCCCAGCTTGCGTGCGGAATAACTGCTCAGTACATAGCGTGCAAGCACGCCGTTCTCGATCAGCACGCTGTCGCGCGTCGCAACACCTTCCGCATCGAAGGCACCCGAGCCTTGTCCGCCCAGTAGATGCGGGCGCTCCACAATGTTCAGCCAGGTCGGCATGACTTGCTTGCCGGCGTGGTCCAGCAGGAAGCTCGCGCGGCGATACAGCGCGCCGCCACTGACCGCGCCAACCAAATGACCGATCAATCCACGCGCAATCTCCGGCGAAAACAGCACTGCTGACTGGCGCGTCGACAAACGCCGGGCACCTACGCGGGCAAGCGTGCGCTCGGCGGCGGTATCGCCCAACACCCGCGCGCTCATGAAATCGTTGGCGCTGCGCACGCTGTCATACCAGTAATCGCGCTGCATGCCCGCTTCATCGCCAGCGATCAAGGCCAGCGACAGCGAATGCCGCGTACCGCGTTCGCGCCCGATAAAGCCGTGCGAATTGGCATAGACGGACAAGCTCTCGCCCATCTGCACGCTGGCGCCATCGGAATTGGTGATGCCGGCATGGGCGCGTCCGGCCGCCTCGATCTCCTGGCCCAACGCAATCGCCGCCGGGGTATCGATGGCCCACGGATGCCACAGGTCCAGATCGGGAAATTGCGTGGCCATGCGCGCGGCATCGGCCAGGCCAGCTGCCGCGTCTTCCTCCGTGTACTGCGCAATGGCGCAGGCCTGGTCCAGCGTGGCCTGGATGGAATCCGCGTTCAGGTCAGCGGTACTGGCCGAACCTTTGCGCTTGCCGAAATACACCGTCAGGCCAAAACCGCGATCGCGCGTGTGCTCGACCGTTTCCACCTCGCCCAGGCGCACGTTGACGTTGAGGCCGGCGTCGATGCTGGCCGACACCTCCGCCTGGGTGGCGCCGGCGGCACGGGCGCGGCGGATCACGTCTTCGGCCAGCTCGGCCAAACGGTCGAGTTCGCGCTGGCTGGTGTCCTGACTGATGGCAACGTCGCTCACTTGGGGCTTCCTGTTGGGTACGTGGATACAATAGGCAGACGTGGGGCCGCCCAGACCCATTGCCAATGTCCGAAACGTCACAGGTTGCCATAGGAGCGGCCCATGTCCATAGCCACCGGCATCTACCGTCATTACAAAGGCCAGAGTTACCGCGTGATCGGCACCGCCCGTCACAGCGAAACCATGGAAGAGCTGGTCGTCTATCAAGCCCTGTACGGCGACTACGGCCTGTGGGTGCGCCCTGCCACCATGTTCGCCGAAACGGTGGAGCTGGAAGGCGAACCCATTCCCCGCTTCGCCCTGATCGAAGCCATGCCGGCCGAATTCACCCAGGCCGACCGGAACATCCCGTGAACCGCACTTACACCGACGATCCCGAACACGACTACGGCCCTACCCGCACGCAGCAGCGGCGCGATGCGCTGGCGGTGCTGGCGTTCGCTTCACAGCTGGCCGAATTGCCACCCTCGAAACTGGCGCGTGCGAACTTGCCGGACGACGTGCTGCGCGAAATCGACAACCTCAAGCGCATCACGTCGCACATCGCCCGCAAACGCCAGCTGGGTTTTCTGGCCAAGGTGATGCGGAGGCATGACGATGAAGCGTTCGACGGCGCGCGTGCGCTGCTGGGTGAAAACCGCGAGCAGCAGCGCAAGGAAACCGCCGCCATGCATCGCCTGGAAGCGCTGCGCGAACGCCTGCTGGAGAACGACGACACTCTGCAGGCATTGATCGACCAACATCCCGATGTCGATCGGCAGCACATGCGCTCATTGATTCGCCAGGCACGCATCGAGCGCGACGGCAACAAACCGCCACGCGCCTATCGCGAAATTTTCCAGCTGCTGAAGACGCTGAACGAAGACGCGTAACACGTCGGTTGCCATGAAACCGCATGCCCTCTGATCCGTCGCCCGGCGACCACCGGGGCCCGGTGTCTTTGCTTTTGGCATCTGAAAAAGTCGCTGAACTCCGGTGCGAACCCCAGCGTCGCAACACGATCGCAAGATTACGATGTTGGAGTTCGCATGCGCCCACTCCAATCTACACGGTCGGATTCGGCTTTCTGCGTAAATGATTCATCACCTAATTGCGCGTGATAAAACGCCAGCGCGGGTTCGTGCCGGCCAAACGTCATGGTGGTCTGCACGCGCGCTTCATAGCCGCGCTGCATGTCTTCCGCCACGGCCAGGTCTTCCTCTACCACCGTGCGAATCAGCAGCTCCATATTGCGACGCCAATGCTCGCGTGCCGAATCCGTTCGCGCGGGCTCGGGCGTATACAGCGAAGCCTCGGCAACGCACTCGCCCGGCGCGCCGTTCTTGTTCGGAAAAACACGCCATATCTCCAGGTGATCGCCTTGCCAGTTGACCAGCGTGTTTGGAAACAGCACGTAAAGCACGACACTGTGTTTCAGCAGGTCCCATTCCGATTCGGGCTGTGCGCGTAATTGAAGTACCGAACGGCGCGGATAAACCACACGCACATGCGGCCCGAAACGATCGGCGAGGCCAACGCCGGAAAGAAAAATGGGCGCAATGCTCTGTCGATGCAGCACGTTGAAATGCCAGCTTTCCAGAAAGCCGTCGATCACCAGTTTCCAATTCGTGCGCGCGTGCAGCACCTTGGTTTCGAAGTGGGAAAAGCCGGAGAAACCGTATGCTGCCAGCTCCGCGTCCAAATCGGCGAACAATCGCGTTTCGTCGATGTGCGCGCCAGCCTTCGGCAACACCCAGACCAGGCCATGCCGCTCGACCACCGGCAGGCGCACCAACCCATAGCCATACCGATGCAGGCCGGCGAAACCATCACGCGGCACGAGATTGCGCAGGTGTCCTCCCAGGTCATAACACCATCCATGAAACGGACATACAAAGGCTCGCGCATCGCGCCCACAGCCACTCGCCAAGCGCGCGCCGCGATGGCGGCACAGGTTGGCAAAGGCATGCAGCCGACCTTCGCCATCGCGCGTCAGCAGCAGAGGAACAAAGCCGAGATCATCCGTCACGTAGTCGCCTGGTGCGGCCACATGACTGCCATGGGTGACCAGTAACGGATAACGGGAAAACAAGTATTCGCGTTCCCACGCCAAACGCGCAGCGCTGATATACGCCTCAGTCGATTGCTGCCAGCACGCATCATTCAACTGTGTGCCGCCGCTATCGATCAACTCGAACAACCGATGCAACAGGGCCATTTGCGTACGGCGTTCCATGCGTTTCTCCGCGTCAACGGAAAACCATCGCCACAAAGAAAATGCGGCAGCGTCGCCATGACGCTGCCGCTGCGTGGCGGTCGCACAGAAACTAAGAACAGGTGCGTAATGTCACCGTCAAAACACAAGAAAGAAGTGCTTAGGCACTCCGTGCCACTTACAAACTATGACGCCGTACCACCCACCGTCATGCTCTCCACGCGCAACGTCGGCTGGCCCACACCCACCGGCACGCTCTGTCCATCCTTGCCGCATACGCCGATGCCTTCATCCAGGGCGAGATCGTTGCCGATCATCGACACGCGCGTGAGCACATCCGGGCCGCTGCCGATCAAGGTGGCGCCTTTCACCGGCGTGGTGACCTTGCCGTCTTCGATCAGGTAAGCCTCGCTGGCGGAGAACACGAACTTGCCGTTGGTGATGTCCACCTGGCCACCGCCGAAGTTCACCGCATACAGGCCCTTCTTCACCGAACGGATGATTTCCTGCGGATCGTGCTGGCCGGCCAGCATGTAGGTGTTGGTCATGCGCGGCATCGGCAGTTGCGCGAAGGATTCGCGGCGGCCGTTGCCGGTTGGCGCCATGCCCATCAGGCGTGCGTTGAGCTTGTCCTGCATGTATCCCTTGAGAATGCCGTCCTCGATCAGGGTGGTGCAGGAGGTAGGCGTGCCTTCGTCGTCCACACTCAGCGAGCCGCGGCGGCCCGGCAAGGTGCCGTCATCCACCACGGTGACGCCCGGCGCGGCAACGCGCTGGCCAATGCGCCCGGCAAAGGCGGAACTGCCCTTGCGGTTGAAGTCGCCTTCCAGGCCATGGCCAATCGCTTCGTGCAACAACACGCCGGGCCAGCCGGGGCCCAGCACCACGGTCATGGTGCCGGCGGGCGCGTCGACTGCGTCCAGGTTGACCAAGGCCTGGCGCACGGCTTCTTCCGCAAAGGCGTGCGCGCGGCCATTTTCAAGCAACTCACGATAGCCATAGCGACCGCCACCGCCCGCATAGCCTTGTTCGCGGCGGCCGTTCTGCTCGGCGATCACCTGCACGGACAAGCGCACCAGCGGGCGTACGTCGGCGGCCAGGGTGCCGTCGGAACCGGCGATCAGCACGGTATCGAGCGTGGCGTTGATGCTGACGATCACCTGCTTGACGCGCGGGTCGCGCGAGCGCGCGTAGGCATCCACTTCGCGCAGCACGGCGATCTTCTCGGGATTGGGCAGGCTCTCCACCGGATCGATCGCCGGATAAAGCGACTTCACGCCATTCACCGCCAACGGCCTGCCCGCGCCATGGCCCCCCTGCGCGATCGCCCGCGCGGCCTTGGATGCTTCCAGCAGCTGCGGCAGCACGATCTCGTCGGAATACGCAAAACCGGTCTTCTCGCCGCTGATGGCGCGCACGCCCACGCCCTGTTCGATGGAGTGGCTGCCGTCCTTGACGATGCCCTCTTCCAGCACCCAGGACTCGCTGCGCGAATGCTGGAAGTAAAGATCGGCGGCGTCGATGGACGGCCCCATCAGCTGGGTGAACACGCGCTCAAGGTCGCCGGTGGCCAGCCCGCCGGGGGTAAGCAAGCGATTTTCGGCCTGGGCGATAAGGGAGTTCATGGATGTGGGCCTGTTTGAATGAAGCGGTTTGGTCAATCTGGGGTTAGACCGGCCAGTTTAAAACCCATGCGGCATGCGGTCGACGATGCCGCTACGATAAAACCAACGATGGCCACCCACCGCACGTGAAGGAACACCATGACCGAGACCTCCAAGCCGGAACTGCTGGACAAGCTCATCGACCGAACGCTGAAGACACCGGTCGAGGAAACCCGCGAACTGCTGCGCAGCGACGGCGAGCTGAAACCCGGCCAGGGCACGGTCAGCAGCGTGATCGCCCTTTCGCTCGGCATCCTGTGCCTGCTCGCCGTGCTGGCCTTCCACTTTCCGCAGTACCTGACCACACCGGATCTGCGCCACAAATATTCAGTCGATGTGTTGCGCCAGTTGTTGCTGGTAGGTCTGCTGGTCGCCGGCGGTTTGTCCTTGGCCAATGTGATCCTGGGACGGCGGCGCGAGATCAGCATCGTCGCGTTCGCGTGCGTGGTGCTTGCCACCGCATTGGGTGGATCGCGCGTGCCGGTGGGCACCTTTCCCGATCACACGCCGTATATCGGGCTGGACTGGTTCATTCTGGACCTGCTTGGATCAACACTGATTTTCGTGGTGATCGAAAAACTCTTTCCGTTGTACAAGGGCCAAGCGGTCTTCCGGAAAGAATGGCAGACGGATCTGAAGCATTTCGCCGTCAATCACTTCATTGTCGGCCTGGCGCTGCTGACAGTGAACTTTCTGCTGCACCATTTGTTCGGCGGACTGCTCAACAGCACGTTCCAGCACTACGTGCAGCACATTTCCTTCTTGCCGCAGTTGCTGCTGTGCATTCTCGTCGCCGACCTGGCGCAGTACTGGACGCACCGCGCCTACCACGAGGTGCCATTCCTGTGGCGCTTCCATGCCGTGCATCACAGCGTGAAAACCATGGACTGGCTGGCCGGTTCGCGCCAACACATGCTTGAATTGATCGCCACGCGCGTCTGCGTACTCGCTCCGTTGTATGTGCTCGGCTTCAGCGAAGCAGTGATGAATGCCTACATCATCGTGGTCGGCTTCCAGGCGGTGTTCAATCACGCCAACGTGCATGTGCCGTGGGGACCGCTCAAGTACCTCTTGGTGACGCCGAATTTCCATCACTGGCATCACGCGTCCGACGACGAAGCGATCGATCGCAACTACGCCGCCCACTATGCGTTTCTCGATTACCTGTTCGGCACCGCCGTCGCGTCCAGCAAGAAATTTCCCGAGAAGTATGGCGTGGTTGGCGATTACATGCCCGACGGTTTCGTTCGGCAGCAGTTGTTTCCCTTCCGCGGCAGCACGAAGCCGGTGGAGCCGAACAGCGCCGCCTAATGCGCGGCGCTTGAAGCGGATGCCGGTGGCGCAGACGACGAACTGCTCGCCGGCGCATCCGGTGTTGAAGATCCTACCGAGGTAAACACCGGCTTATCCCAGCTGCCGGTGATGTGATAGCGCTTGATGGCGACGTGGTTGAGCCCCTTGCCCAGCACGCTCTGCACGGCAAAACCCGCCGCCGCGCCGATCGGCCCGCCGACTACCGCGCCCACCACCGGCAGGCTGTTGCCGATGTGCGGAATCACCACCATCTGCTGGTCGTAATCCTTGTTGCGCAAGCCGGTGCGTCCTTTGACGGTGATCTCCGCCGCGGAGCCGTGGATCTTAAGATTGTCGGTATACGCGCTGCCATCGCTCAGCTTGAAATCGCCTTTGATCAGGTCGAAGCCGAAGCCTTTGCCGAACACGTCGTTGAAATCGAACGACAGACGGCGCGGCAACTCCGCGATCGATGCCAAGCCGAACAGGCGGCCGACACCGGGCGATGCTTTCGGGATGCTGCCGTTGGTAACGTCCACGGCAAGCGTGCCATCCATATTGCCCAGCTCGAACGCCCACGGGCCGCCGGGCCACGTAGCGTTGAGCACGTCGTGCGTTTTGCCGCCGTCGAAGATGCCGGCGAAACCGAACGCGGTGAGCATCTCGCCCAGGTTGTTGGCACTGAAATCCACTTGCAGATGCGTGCTGCTCTTGGTCGGCGTGCCGTTCCAGTCGCCGCTGCCGCTGACCTGCACGTGGTGCGATTGCGTGGAAAGCTGATCGATATGCATGCCATCGGGCGTCGGCCAGGTTTCCAAACGTGCTTCGCCGAGCTTGGCGTCATCCAGCCGCAGATCGTTCACCCAGAAATGCAGCGGCGGCATGCTGTGCGGATCGATGCCGGTATTGGCCGGATCGGTCGCCGGCGGCGGTGCTTCACCCGGCTTTTTGGCCAGCGTCGGTTGCTTGGGCCAGTACATGCGTTGCAGGCGCGCGGTGATGCCGCGCTTGTTGAGATCCACCGTCGGCACGCTGAAGTGGCCGGCGGCCGCGGCGCTGTCCACGTCCAGTTCCAAGGTGTCAGCCTTCGGTGCCGCCGTCACATGCATGTGCGCAAAATCGCGGCCGAACACTTCGGCATGTTCCGTGTTGACATCGATGGTTTCCAGGCTCATGCCATTACCGCTGGCACCGCCGGCGATCGATTGCTTCACCCAGCCGGTAACATCCAGTTCCGGTGCATCGCCACGAATACGCATGCCTTTGGCCGGCAGGGTATCGGCATCCGGCATTTGATCGCCGAACACAAACGTGGCGGCCAGGGGCGATGCTTCGCCATTCGATAGTCGCAGCCGGCCTCGCGCTACCGATCCCAGCGCCAACTGCATGGGGGCGCCGGCTGTCGGCACACCCAACGTGACATGCAAAGGCAGCTCGCCATCCGCCGGTTTGCTCAGCGGCACCGGGAAATTGAGCGCCACGCCGGACAGCGGCGAATCGATGCTGAGCGTCTGGACGTCCGAAACACCATCGTCACCATGCGCAATCTGGTAGCCGATATTGAATTGGCTGCGCCCATCGGCGATGTCGCCCAGCCACTTCAACTGCGGATAATCCTGCAGCAATTCCTGCACGGTGTAGCTGCCGTTGATCTTCGCAGCCAGCACCACATTGGGGTTGGCGGTCGCACTGGCGATCGCCAGATCCACCTGCGTCGGCTCGCCATGGAAACCACCAGCGAGCGGTCCGGCATGGAAGCCATGCGCATCGAACGTGGCCGGGCCATTGAGCTTGTCGAGCTGCAATTTCCAATCCGGCGCACTGAGATCGACGTCCTTGAACTGCGCCGTGCCATCGAGCAGAAAGTTGTGCATCTCGTGCGTCGGCAGCGACAGATGGAAATCGAAGTTGCCGGTGCCGCCCAGCTGCAGTTTGGCCAACACGTCGGCGTGCTTGTTGGCGATCGGGCTGTTGCCGACGAAGTTGAGCAAGTCCGATGCATTGCCCTCGCCGCTGACATTGAGATCGAGCACGGTATGGCCCAGCTCGGGAATCACCCCCACCGCACGCGTGACCTTGACGCCCATCGCTTCACCGGTCGCCTCCACCAGCATGCCGGCGTCGATGAAGTTGGCCGTGGCTTGTACGTGATCCGCCACGGGCCAGCTCTTGCCGTAGGCCAGCGTGAGATCGCTGATATCGGCGCGCGCCTCGAACCGGCCTTCGTTGTGATGGAACGGCCAGTTCGCCAGACTGCCGCGCACCACGACGGCCGCATCGTCGATACGGCCGGACACGAACGCCTGGTCCAGCCATCCTATCGCGTGCGGGTTCAAGGAATCGATGGGCCAGAACTGCTTGGCCGCTGTGATATCCGCGTGCGTGAGCGCCAGATACACATCAAGGAACGGACGCCCGCCGTCGGCAGGCAAAGCGATTTCACCCTGCGCATTGCCGCCAAAACCCTGGCCTTCGAAGTCCAGCTTCGCGATGCCGATGTGCGTGGCATCGTCATCGCGCCATGCGGCCATGATGCCGCCCAGCTGGCTCATGACGAAGGGCCCGCGGAACGTGTGCGGATCGTTGATGGTGGCGGTTTGCGTGGGCAATTCCAGCGAAACGGATTCGGCATCGCCGCGCACTTCGCCTTGCAGATGATCCAGGCCAGGCAGTTTGTCGACGGCGGTGATGCCGAGATTGTCGAACGCGGCGTCCAAGGTATTCAGCCCGGCCGCCGCGTTCCAGTGAAATACCGCGCGCTCGATCTGCCCGTGCGGCGCGCCTGCACCCAGCCATTGCGCCAGGCCTGGCGACAGACCCGGCTTCAAACCCAGCCAAGGCATCAGCGGCGCCAGCTGCAATTTACTGGCGACGGCGCGGATATCGGATTGCGGTGTGCCGAAGTGGTCCACGTCCACTTTCATGGCGCCGCCGTCGTGGTCGGCCCAACGCACGGTGTAGCCGCCCTCGTGACGGCCAAGTTCGGCCAAGCCGTTCAACTGCGCGACATTGACTTTGATGCCGGCGGGATTGGTAACGGCGAGATCGCGCAGGTTGAGCTGGAACAGCTCGCGCACGATCTGGTTCTCATGCCAATCCATCCACACGGCTATATCGCCATGGCCGCTATGAATGGCGTAGCCGCCCATGTCGAAGCCAGCCACCATGCCATGCAGATCGGCGTTCTGTGCCGCCATCCAGAACTTGCCGCTGGCGCCATCGTCGCGAAACCAGCCGGCCGCGCGCAGCACCCCGGTGGCGCCGATGCGGTGGATGCGCCCACCCACGCGTATGTGGCTGCCCTGATGCGTGAGGCGAAGCTGTTCGGCCAGCAACGTGTAACGCTCGTTGATGAGCTGATCGTCGATATTGATGCGCAGATTGTCTAGCCACAGTTCGACGGATAGACGTCCAAACGAAATGTGCTGCCGTTGCGCACCGCCAGCCGTGCCAAGTCCATTGATTTGCCAGCGGCCGTTGGCATCGCGCGTGATATCCAGCTCCAGATTGCTGGCTTGCAGATTCAACAGATGCCGCGACGGCAGCAACCAGCCGCCGAAATCCAGCTTCAGGTCCATCTCCGGCACCTGCAACGGCGTACCGCCCGCCTCACCAGGGCCGAAGCTGACGTTGCGCATGATGAAGCGCGGCCCGGACGGCTCCCAGCGGCCATCCATCGACGCGAACGCCACCGGCCGTTGCAGCTTCTCGCTCAACTCCTGCGCCACCCACTGCGGGTGTTTCGCCAGCAGCGGCAGTAGCACTTGTGCCAGCGCGGCGGCGAGTGCGAGCGCAATCACCGCCACGCCAACCGTCCAGCCAAGCGCACGTGTCACACGATGTGTCTTAACTTGCGACCGCATGCCTACCAAACGCCCGGGGCGGCTTCAAAGAAGTACAACATCGAACTGTTCCTGCGAATAATGCTCCTCTGCCTGGAAGCGTATGCTTTTGGAGATGAATTCTTCCAGCTCGGCCACGGCAGCAGACTCTTCCTCAAGAATGCGGCCGACCACTTTGGAACTGGCCATCACCAGCAGTTTCTGCGCATTGAATTGGCGCACGGCGCGGGTGATCTCGCGGAAAATTTCGTAAGTGACCGTTTCGGCGGTTTTCACCGTGCCGCGCCCCATGCATGCGGGACATGGCTCGCACAGCTGGCGTTCCAGGCTTTCGGTAGTGCGCTTGCGCGTCATCTCCACCAGGCCGAGCGGCGACATCGGGTAGACCGTGGTCTTGGCGTGATCGCGCGCGAGGCCTTTCTCCAGCATGCGGATGACCTGACGCTTGTGTTCCTCATCGGTCATGTCGATGAAATCGATGATGATGATGCCGCCGAGATTGCGCAGCCGCAGCTGGCGCGCAGCCGCCTGGGCGGCTTCGAGGTTGGTTCGATAAACGGTTTCTTCCAGATTCCGTGTACCGAGATAACCGCCGGTGTTGACGTCGATGGTGGTCATCGCCTCGGTCTGGTCGACGATCAGATAACCGCCCGATTTCAGCGGCACTTCCTTGCGCAGCGCGCGCTGGATTTCGTCTTCCACACCGTACAGGTCGAAGATCGGGCGTTCGCCGGCGTAATGTTCGATGCGATCGTCCAGGCTCGGCATGAACTTGTGCACGAACTTGGCAACCTTCTCGTAGGTTTCGCGCGAATCCACGCGCACCTTTTCGATGTCGTCGTTGAGCAGATCGCGCAACGCACGCAGCGGCAGCGAAAGTTCTTCGTAGACACGTTCGCCCACCTTGGCCTTCGCAATATTTTCCTGCACGACGCGCCAGACCTTGCCGAGGTAGATGACGTCGAACGCGAGCGATTCGGCGGATTGCCCTTCGGCGTTGGTGCGCACGATGTAGCCGAGCGGGTTTTCGCCGATCAACGGCGTCAGCACGTCTTTCAGCCGCTGCCGCTCGTTGTCGTCCTCGATGCGGGTGGAAATGCCCAGCGTGCGCGCATGCGGCAGCAGCACCAGGTAGCGCGAGGGAATCGACAGATGCGTGGACAACCGCGCACCCTTGGTGCCGATCGGATCCTTCACCACCTGCACCACGATTTCCTGCCCTTCGTGCACCAGCTCGCTGATCGACGGCATATGGCCGTTGCCATTGCCGGTGCTCACTTCCGCCCCTTCCGGCAGCGGCGGACGCACGATATCGGAGGCGTGCAGAAAAGCCGCCCGTTCCAGGCCGATGTCCACGAACACCGCCTGCATGCCCGGCATCACCCGCTGCACCCGTCCCTTGTAGACATTGCCGACGTACCCGCGCCGGGACGCCCGCTCGACATGCAGCTCCTGCAGCATGCCGTTTTCCACCACGCCGACTCGCGTCTCGCGCGGGGTCATGTTGATCAGGATTTCTTCGCTCACCGGTTTCCCCAAGCTATCCAGCCATTTATAGCCTTTAGCTGAGAGAACTGTCGATGCGCAGTGCACGTCTCCTGCTGTACTGCCGAGTTCGGTAAAGTGACTGCCATGCGCCAGCCCCAAGCCATCACGGTTTCTTCTGACAGCCCGATCCTTCCCGACGTTCTGCGCCCCGGCCTGCGGCTGGTGTTCTGCGGCACCGCGGCCGGCAAGCGGTCGGCCCAGGAGGGCGCCTATTACGCCCATCCGGGCAATATGTTCTGGCGCGCGTTGTTCCAGGCGGGACTCACGCCACGGCTCCTGCTGCCGCAGGAGTTTTCCTCGCTGCCCGAGTTCGGCATTGGCCTGACCGACCTGGCCAAGCGCCATGTGGGCAATGACGATGAATTGCCCAAGGAGGCGTTCGACGTTCCGGCGCTGCTTGCGAAGATCGAACGCTATGCGCCAGCGTTATTGGCCTTCACCAGCAAGCATGGTGCGCGTGCGGCGCTCGGCAACAACCATGTCACCTACGGGCTGCAGGATCGTGCATTCGGTTCGACGCAAGTGTTCGTGCTGCCCTCGCCATCCGGGCAAGCACGTGGACATTGGGATCTCGCGCATTGGATTACGCTGGCCACCCATGTAGCAAACCGTAGGTTGGGTTAGCGCAGCGTAACCCGACAGCTTTCACGCAAAACCGTTGGGTTACGCTGCGCCAACCCAACCTGCGACGGCTGCGCAAATCGCAAATAGATGCGGGAACGTGCATTGCCTTCGGCCTATGGTTGCCGTCAGAAAAATTGTCTAGGCTACTATTTTCCCGGCACCCTCCTAAAGTCAGTTGATGCAAACGGACGTCCGTTCGCAAGGCTGATGGAAAGCATCGGTTATGTGGATCGTCAAAATCGCGCTCGAGCGTCCGCTCACCTTCATCGTTCTGGCGCTGTTGCTGCTGATCCTCGGGCCGTTGGCGATCCTGCGCACGCCGGTGGATATCTTTCCCAATATCGATATCCCGGTGGTTTCCGTGGTGTGGCGCTACACCGGACTGCCCGCCGAGGACATGAACAACCGCATCGTCTCTGGCTACGAGCGTGCGCTGACCACCACGGTCAATGACATCGAGCACACCGAGACGCAATCGCTCAACGGCATCGGCCTGGTGAAGGTGTATTTCCAGCCGAACGTGAAGATCGACATGGCGGTGGCGCAGGTCACCGCGATTTCGCAGACGGTATTGGGCGGCTTGCCACAGGGCACCAATCCGCCGCTGATCCTGGTGTATAACGCCTCCACCGTGCCGATCCTGCAATTCGCACTGTCGTCGAAGGAGCTGTCGGAAGCCGCGATCTTCGACAATGCCAACCAGACGGTGCGCACCTTCATCACCTCGGTGCGCGGCGCGGCCACGCCCTACCCCTATGGCGGCAAGCAGCGGCAGGTGCAGGTGGATATCAATCCGCAGGCATTGCTCGCGCATGGCCTCTCGCCGAGCGACGTGGTCGCGGCCATCGGCGCGCAGAACCTGATCCTGCCTGCGGGCACGGAAAAGATCGGCGCGACCGAGTACAGCGTGAAATTGAACGGCAGTCCGCTGCAGGTCGACGAGTTGAACAATGCGCCGATCCGCACCGTCAACGGCGTCACCACGTATATTCGCGACGTGGCGTATGTGCACGATGGCTCGCCGCCTCAGACCAACGTGGTGCGCGTGAATGGGCAGCGCGCGGTGCTGATGTCGATCCTGAAAATCGGCGATGCTTCCACGCTGGATATCGTGGACAGCCTGCAACATTCGCTGCCGGCGATCCGCGCGGCGATTCCGCCCAACCTGGAGATCCATTCGCTTTCCGATCAGTCGCTGTTCGTGCGCGCGGCGATCGCCGGCGTGATTCGCGAAGGCGTGATCGCGGCGGGTCTGACCGGCTTGATGATTCTCTTGTTCCTGGGCTCGTGGCGTTCGACGCTGATCATTGCGATCTCGATTCCGCTGTCCATCCTGGCGTCGATCATCGCGCTGTCGGCACTGGGCCAGACCATCAACATCATGACGCTGGGTGGCCTGGCGCTGGCGGTGGGTATTCTCGTCGACGATGCCACCGTGACGATCGAGAACATCAACTCGCATCTGGAAGAAGGCAAGGAGGTCTACGACGCGATCATGGAAGGCGCGCATCAGATCGCGGTACCGGCATTCGTGTCGACCTTGTCGATCTGCATCGTGTTCGTGCCGATCTTTTTCCTGGGCGGCGTGGCCAAGTATCTGTTCGCACCACTGGCCGAAGCGGTGGTGTTCGCCATGTTGGCCTCGTACGTGTTGTCGCGAACGTTGGTGCCGACGCTTTCGCTGTACTGGCTGAAGAAGCACAACCACAACAAGCAGGCAAGCGGTCCCATGGGCCGCTTCCAGCTTGCGTTCGAACGTCACTTCGAGCGCTTGCGCGATGGTTATCGCGGCGCGCTGGAAACCACCGAGCGCCATCGCGGGTTGTTTGCGATCCTGTTCTTTGCCAGCTGTGCCCTGTCAGTCGGTTTGCTGGTGCCGTGGCTGGGACGCGATTTCTTTCCTTATGTCGACGGCGGCCAGATCAAACTGCATTTCCGCGCACCGGTCGGCTTGCGCATCGAGGAAACGGCGCGGCTTGCCGATGGCATCGAGGGCGTGATTCGCGACACGATCCCGAAGCAGGAGCTGGCCAGCATTGTCGATACGCTGGGCATTCCCTACAGCGGCATCAATCTTTCCTATAGCAATACCGGCGTGGTGGGCACCTCGGACGGCGATGTGTTCGTGACGCTCAATGAAGACCACCATCCCACCATCGACTACGTGCGCAGCCTGCGGCGACAACTCGCGCAGAAATATCCGGGCGTGATCTTCTCGTTCCTGCCAGCAGACATTGTTGGGCAGATTTTGAACTTCGGCGCGCCCGCGCCTATCGACGTGCAGGTGTCCAGCCATGACGCGAACGCATCGGCCCAGGTCGCCAAGGAACTCTACGGCGATCTGTTGAAGATCCCCGGACTGGTCGACTTGCGCATCCAGCAGGCACTCAATCTGCCGCAGATCAACGTGGACGTGGATCGCACGCGCGCGAGCCTGGTTGGCCTCACGACGCAGGACGTGGCAAGCAACTTGCTGACCGCGCTGGCCGGCTCTTCGCAGGTCAATCCCACGTTCTGGGTAGATCCGAAAACCGGCATCAGCTACAGCATTGCCACACAGACACCGCAATACCGCATGGATAGCTTGCAAGCGTTGAAGAACCTGCCGATCCACAGTGCTTCCGGCAATAGTGCGGCAAGCGGCAGTTCTTCCGGTTCGACCATCAGCCAAACACTGCAAAACCTGGCTGATTTCTCGCGCAGCGAAGGGCCGGCCATCGTCACGCACTACAGCACGCGGCCCACCATGGATCTGTACGCCTCGGTCGATCGCACCGACCTGGGTACGGTAGCGGGCGACGTGCAGCGCGTCATCGACGAGCACTCCAAACATTTGCCGCGCGACGTAAACATCAACCTGCGCGGCCAAACGCAGACCATGCAGTCTTCCTACCGGGGATTGCTGGGCGGACTGCTGTTTGCGATCGTGCTGGTGTATCTGTTGATCGTGGTGAATTTCCAGAGCTGGCTGGATCCGCTGATCATCATTGCAGGCTTGCCGGCTGCCTTGGCCGGCCTGGTGTGGATGTTGTTTCTTACCGGCACCACGCTATCGGTGCCGGCCTTGATGGGCGCGATCATGTGCATGGGCGTGGCCACTGCCAACTCGATCCTGGTGATCAGCTTTGCGCGCGAACGGCTGGCGCATCACGGCGACCCGGTGCAAGCGGCCGTCGAAGCCGGCTTTCAGCGTTTCCGCCCGGTGTTGATGACGGCATTGGCGATGATCATCGGCATGGTGCCGATGGCGCTGGGCATGGGCGAAGGCGGCGAGCAGAACGCGCCGCTGGGCCGCGCCGTGATCGGCGGCCTGGTGCTGGCCACGGCCGCCACTCTGTTTTTTGTACCGACCTTTTTCAGTCTGCTGCATCGACGCCGCAAGGCGCGTCTCGATGCGGCTGCAGCGTGAGAGCCGATCATGTCTTCTGTCCATGCTCCACACCCCGCCAAGCCTTCGCGCGGCGCACGGCTCGTTCTGATCGGGCTTGGCGTCGTGCTGGTGGTGCTGGCTGTCTTCGGCATCGTCAAGCGCGTGCAGGCGCGTCATGAATTGACGGCTGACACGGACCGCAACGCCGTCGCTACCGTCGCCACGACCACGCCCAAGGCATCGCCGAAAGATCAGAGCCTGAGCTTGCCTGGTACGGTTGCCTCGTGGCAGGACGCACAGGTGTATGCGCGCACGACCGGCTACGTGGCCAAGTGGTATGTCGACATCGGTGCAAAGGTGAAAAAAGGCCAGCGCCTGGCTGACCTGGACACGCCGGACGTCGACAACCAGTTGCTGCAAGGCAAGGCTCAGATGCGTACCGACCAGGCCACCATGGCCTTCGCCAAAGTCACGGCTGACCGCTACGCGAAACTGGCGACGCAAGGATTGATCGCGCAGCAAACGGCCGATCAGTATCTGGCGCAATACAAGGCGGATGCCGCGACCGTGCAGGCGGATGAAGCCAATGTGGCTCGCTTGCAGAACCTGGAAGACTTCAAGCACATCGAAGCGCCGTACGACGGCGTCGTGACGCAGCGCAATCTCAATCTCGGCGCGTTGGTGGATGCCGGCGCCAGCGGCAGCAATCTGTTCGTGATTGCCGACACCAGCACGCTGCGCGTGTTCGTGGATGTGCCGGAAACCTATGCGGCCAGCGTGCACGTCGGCATGCCCGCCGATGTGAGCCTGAACACCTACGGCGCCAAGCCGATCACCGGTACCGTGGCACGCACGGCTGATGCGCTTGATCCGAACACGCGCACGCTGCGCACGGAAATCGATGTCAGCAATACGGAGCAGCAATTGCTGCCGGGCGTCTATGCCAACGTGAGGCTGCAAGTATCCACTGCGACGCGCAACTACATCGTCCCCGCCAACGTATTGTTGTTCCGTGCCGAAGGCTTGCGTGTTGCGCTGGTGGACGGACAACAACGCGTGCATCTGCAACCGGTGACGTTGGGGCGTGATTTTGGCAGCACGGTGGAGATCACCGAAGGATTGAATGACGACGATCGCATCGTGCTGAGTCCGTCGGATTCCTTGGCTGAAGGCCAGCAGGTGAACGTTGTCGAGCCTAACAAGGCGCAGCAGCAACGGATGCCCTGAGAAACTCAGTCGATCGGCGTGTGCCGATAGGTTGCCACGTCACGTTCCTGCACCGCCGCAGCATGGTTCGACCAGGCGTGCCGGATATACGTCACCACCGCCGCGACATCCGCGTCGCTTAGTTGCTGCGCATACGGCGGCATGGAGTACGGCCGTGGATTGCCTTTCGTCACGGCGGAGAATCCGCCCAGCAATACGACGCGCGTGGCGTTGATGCCGATGGGATCCACCACGGTGGCATTGCCATCCAGCGCCGGATAGATGCCTGGCACGCCCGCACCATCCTTGCCATGGCAATTCGCACAGCGCTCGACATAGACGGCATTGCCGCGATCCATCAACGACTGGCTATCGAAGCTTGCACGCATCGGTGCCGGCGTGGCACGCGGCGGTAGCGAAAGCAGGTAATCGGCGATGGCTTGCAGATCCTCGTCGCGCAGGTATTGCGTGCTGCTGGCCACCACGTCCGCCATCGGCCCTACTGCCGCGCTTTTCGATGATTGCCCGGTCTTCAGCACGTCGACGATGTCTTGCCGGCTCCAACCTTGCAGACCGCCGTTGGCCTGTGTGCTCAGATCCGGCGCATACCAGCCTTGCTCCGGAATCAGTCCGCCCGACAGGGCTGCATGGCTTTCCGAACCGCCCCATTGATCGCGCATGGCATGGCATTCGTTGCAGTGCCCAAGCCCCTGCACCAGATAGGCACCACGGTTCCACAACGCAGATTGCGTGGCATTGGGCTGGTACATGCCCGCCTTGAAATACATCGCACGCCACGCCGTAAGCGTGCTGCGCAGGTTGTAGGGAAAGCGCAATCCCAGCGTTGCATCCGGCTGATGCACGGGCGGCAGCGAACGCAGGTACGCGAAGATCGCGATGGCATCGTTGCGCGTGACCTTGGTGAACGAGGTGTACGAAAACGCTGGATAGAGTGGTTCACCCTGGCGTCCGATGCCGTCGTGCAGCGCTCGCCAGAAATCATTGAAACTCCAGTTGCCGATGCCTGTTTCCGCATCCGGCGTGATATTGGGCGCAGGGATATTGCCGAACGGCGTCGGCAGCATGCGGCCACCCGCATAGGCGTGGCCATCGCGCGTGGTGTGGCAGGAAGCGCAATCGCCAGCCGTGGCCAAGTAGCGGCCTTTGGCAATCACGCCGGGATCCTTGAGCATGTTCGCGATAGCAAGGTCTTCCGGAGCAGCAGATTGCTGCCGATGCCGCTGCGACAGCCACCATCCGCCGGCCAGCACGATCACCAGCAGCACGATGGGAATCCACAGCCAACGCAGCCGCGTCATGCGCCCTCTCCTTGCGGTTGCAGCACGCCACAGCGCAAGGGCGGCGTGATCGAACCTGCGGGCTGCGGGTGCGTATCGGCTGGCGTTTCCTGGCTTGCCAACCATGCCGATACGGCGGTGATGTCGGCCGGTGCGAGGCGATTGGCAATCTGCGCCATGCAATCCGGGGCGGCGGATGCACGCGTACCCGTTCGCCATGAACCCAGTTGCGAGCTGATGTAGTCGTACGGCAGGCCGACCAGACCGGGCACCGAAGGCTCGGTCCCCGTCAGTTGTTTTCCGTGGCATGCCTGGCAAGGCGGTATCTGGCGGCCCGGATCGCCGGCGGTGACCAGCTGCTGGCCACGCTGCAACATCGATGGCGCGAGTGCGGGAACCGGTTTACGTTCGTATGGCACCTGCTGCGCAGCGAAATACGCAGCGATCTCGTGCATGTATTCCGGCGTGAGCAGGCGCACGGTGTATTCCATCGGCGCGTATTTGCGTAGCCCGCGCTGGAAGTTCTGCATTTGCAAGGCAAGGTAGCCGGCCGGTTTGCCGGCCAGGCGCGGAAAGAAACCGCTACCGGGCGAGCCTTCGCCATGCACGCCGTGGCAGGTCGTGCAGGCGGCAATGCGTTGCTGCAGTGTGTCCGGCACAGCGGTTTGATCGGCATGCGCAAGCACACTGCAAAGCAGCAAGGTGAGCAGGATTATCCATCGCATCGACATCGGCCGGCCCCTGGTACCCATGCCAGAAGTATAGGGGTGGCGCATGCGCCAGCCGTGACGCCTGCGGTTATGCTGCGGCATCACGCCACGCCCTATCCGGAGGTTGCTGCCATGCTTCGCCCGTCGCTGTTGTGCGCCGCACTTGCGCTTGTTGTTTTCCCCTCTTCGCCACTTTTTGCCCAGGACAGCGACGTGACCTGGCAAAGCGTGACCGAACTGCAACAACGGATGGATGCCGGCAAGCTCACCAGCAAGGCATTGGTACAGGACGACATCACGCGCATCCACGCGATTGACCAAGCTGGCCCTACGCTGCGTTCGGTGTTGGAGTTGAATCCGGATGCTGCGTCGATAGCGGCAAAGCTGGATGCGAAACGCAAATCGTCGCATGGCCCGCTGTATGGCATTCCGGTATTGCTGAAGGACAACATCGACACCGGCGACCACACGCTAACCACCGCCGGCTCACTGGCTCTGATGGGCGCGCCGGCACCGCAGGATGCTGCCTTGGTAACGCGTTTGCGCAAAGCGGGCGCCGTGATTCTGGGCAAAGCCAATTTGAGCGAATGGGCGGATTTTCGCTCCGCCCACGCCAGCAGTGGCTGGACAGGCCGTGGTGGGCAAACGCGCAATCCATATGCCTTGGATCGCAATCCCTGTGGATCGAGTTCGGGCTCCGCAGTGGCGGTAGCGGCGGGTCTGGTGCCGTTAGCAGTGGGCTCGGAAACCGACGGCTCGATCATCTGCCCGGCATCGATGAATGGCATCGTAGGTATCAAGCCGACGCTGGGCCTGGTCAGCCGCAGCGGCATCATCCCGATCAGCCACAATCAGGACACCGCCGGACCGATGGCGCGCAACGTCACGGACGCAGCGATGTTGCTGACGGCATTGGCCGGCAGCGATCCGCATGATCCTGCCACCGCAGATGCGGATAAACACGCTACCGACTACACGCGCTTCCTCGATCCCAATGGTTTGCGTGGCAAACGCATCGGCGTAGTGCGGCAACTGGCCGGCAACGAACCGAATGCCGATCGCGTGCTGGACGAAGCGATTGCGGTGATGAAGGCGCAGGGCGCGATCATTGTCGATCCGGTGACATTGCCTCATCTGACTGAACTCGGCGATCCGGAAATGACCGTGATGCTGTACGACTTCAAGCACGATCTCAATGCGTATCTCGCCGGACGCAAAGGCTTGCAAGTCAAAAACCTCGCCGACCTGATTGCGTTCGACAAACAGGAAGCCGCACGCGAAATGCCGTGGTTCGGGCAGGATCTGTTCGAGCAGGCCCAAGCGAAGGGGCCGCTCACTGACCAGGCTTATGTGGATGCGTTGAACAAGGCGAAACAGCTGTCGGGGCCGCAAGGCATCGATGCCGCGTTGCAGGCGAATCATCTGGATGCCCTGCTCTCGCCGTCATGGGGACCGGCGTATCTCACCGACCTGGTGCTGGGCGATCACATCGTCAGCGGCAATCCCACCATTGGCGGTGCGTCGCAACCGGCGGCGGTGGCGGGCTATCCGTCAATGACCGTGCCAGCGGGATGGGCGCACGGCTTGCCGGTCGGCATCGTGTTCTTCGGCACGAAGTGGAGCGAGCCAACATTGATTTCGATCGCTTACGGCTTCGAGCAACATACGCATGCCTGGCAGGCACCGAAGTTCTTGCCGACGGTGGATGCCGATGCGTATGCGCCGGTGTCAGCGCAAAGCCATTGAATAACCATGTCGCTGGCCGCAAGCCACTCGCTTCGGCCAGCTTCGGCACCTAACGTGGCAGCTCTCTTTCGACACGGAGATGTCCATGAAATGCTGGCCTGCAATGGGCGTAATGGCCTTGGCGTGCGCGACGGCTCATGCCGATGCCACTACCGCTAGTGCGGATCTTCGCGCGACCTGGATACAACCGCAGAAGCCGTTCCGCATCTACGGCAATACCTATTACGTCGGCTCGCATGGCCTTAGCGCCATTCTGATCACGTCACCCAAGGGCCACGTACTGATCGACGGCACGTTGCCGGAAAACGCGCCGATGATTGAATCGAACATTCGCGCGTTGGGTTTCCGCGTGCAGGACATCAAGCTGATTCTCAACAGCCATGCGCACGGCGACCACGCGGGTGCAATTGCTGCGCTCGCGCGCGACAGCGGTGCGCAGGTTGCCGCCAGTGCGAAGTCGGCAAACATGATGAAACGTGGCGGAGATGATGCCGAGGATCCGCAACACGGCATGGCGCCGTTCTATCCCAAAGTCAGCAAGATTCGCATCCTGGCCAACGGGGAAACGGTACACGTCGGCCCGCTGGCTTTGCACATGCATCCCATGCCGGGGCACACGCCTGGCAGTACCGGGTGGACTTGGCGTTCGTGCGAAGAAAAGCGTTGCCTGTCGATGGTCTATGCCGACAGCATTACGCTGCTCAGCACCGATGATTATCGCTACACCGATCCGGCACATCCGGAACGCGTTGCCGGCTATCGGCATATGTTGACGATGCTTGCGGCACTGCCTTGCGACATTCTGCTCACGCCGCATCCACGTGATGGTTTTTTTGAGAAGGCGGCAGGCATTGCGCCAGGCAAACCCAATCCTTTGATCGACACGCAAGCATGCAAGGCTTATGCGAACGAAGGACAGCAGAATCTCGAAGAGCGCGTAAAGAAAGAAACCGGAGCCAAGTAGGCTGGGATGAAATCCCAGCTTTCTTGCGTTCCGATGCTGGGATTTCATCCCAGCCTACGTTTTCTCGATCAGCTCATGCGCCCGGATTTGCGCACGATCAGCATCGCCAGTTCCAACGATTGCTCGTAGTTGAGGCGCGGGTCGACCATCGATTTGTACGCGCGCTGCAGATCCGCTTCGCTCAAGTCGCGGGCGCCACCCATGCATTCGGTGACATCTTCGCCCGTCAACTCCAGATGCACGCCGCCCAGATGGGTGCCGGCGGCGGCGTGGATGTCGAACGCCTGATCCAGCTCGCTGCGGATGTTGTCGAAGCGGCGTGTCTTGTAGCCGTTGGACGTGCTTTCGGTATTGCCGTGCATTGGATCGGCCACCCATAGCACGCGGCGTCCGGCACGCTTCACCGCATCAAGCAGCGGCGGAAGTTTCTCGGCAACTTGCGCATGGCCCATGCGATGGATCAGCGTGAGGCGGCCCGGCTCATCCTCAGGGTTCAATGCATCGATAAGCGGCAACAGCTGATCGGGAGTGACCGATGGGCCGACCTTCACCGCGATCGGATTGCGGATGCCGCGGAAATATTCCACATGGGCACCGTCGAGCGCGGCGGTGCGCATGCCGATCCACGGGAAGTGCGTGGAAAGATTGAACCAGCCGCGATGGCGCGGAACCTGGCGCGTGAGTGCCTGCTCGTAGTGCAGCAGCAAGGCTTCGTGGGAGGTAAAGAAATCCACGCGAGTAAAGCCAGCGATGGGACCTGCCAGCGTTTCCATGAAGCGCAGCGAATCACCGATGCCCGTCACCATGCGGCGGTAATCGGCGGCCAGCGGTGAATGTTCCACCCAGGCGAGATCCCAATATTCGGGATGGTGCAAGTCGGCAAAGCCGCCATCGATCAAGGCGCGCACGAAGTTCATGGTGAGCGCGGAATGCGCATGCGCGCGGATCAGGCGCTGCGGATCGGGGCGGCGTGCTTCGGCGGTGAATTCCGGACCGTTGATCACGTCGCCGCGGAAGCTGGGCAGCGTGACGCCATCGCGTGTCTCGGTGTCGGCCGAGCGTGGCTTGGCGTACTGCCCAGCAAACCGGCCCACGCGCAGCACGGGCTGCTTGAGGCCGTGCACCAGCACCAGGCTCATCTGCAGCAGTACTTTCAGGCGGTTGGAGATCACGGGACTGGTGCAGTCGGCGAAGCTTTCCGCGCAATCGCCGCCTTGCAAGAGAAATCGCTTGCCTTCCTGGGCTTCGGCCAGTGCCTGCTTCAGCGCCAGCACTTCCCAAGATGTCACCAGCGGTGGCAGATGCGACAGCTCGCCGAGCGCGCGATTGAGCTCAGCGTGGTCTTCGTAGTGCGGCTGCTGAAGGGCTTTGCGCTGAAGCCAGGACGCCGGCGTCCAGTTCAGGGTCTCGACGGAAGATGCTATCTCGCTCATAGGCGCAACCTCGGCGTCGCACGCTGCAAGCTTGCGCGGATCGCCAGTATCGAAAGGAGAACGAACCACAACAGAGCCCATAGCGGAATGGGCAGGCCCAGAAGCGGCTGGATCTTGGCGCACTCACCCGAGCCGGTGAACACCATCTTCAAGGCTTTCTGGAACGGGAAGGCGTCAAACATGTACGCCAAGTTGGGGCCACAAGCCGGGACCTGATCCGCGGGCAGCGACATGATCCACAGATGGCGAGCAGCGACAACGATGCCGAATAGCGCACCAAGCAGCACAAAGCCGGTATAGAACCAGCGGCCGCCGGCACGCGGTCCGTGAATCGCGCCGAACAGAAAGAACACCGCCATGACCATGAAGCCGATGCGCTGGAAGATGCACAACGGACATGGTTCCAGACCCCACTGATATTCGGCAAACAACGCAAACCCAAGCAGGCCGATACAGATCAGGAAGCCAACAAAGAAGCTGACGCGGTAAGACCAGCGGAGGGGATTCATGGAAACCATGCCATCGGGGTGGGGATGCTGACATTACCCGCTCCCCGCCACGCTGTCAGCAGGCGCATGCCATGACCTCCTAAAAGAGCAAACCCCGCCTGGTTGCCCAGGCGGGGTTCGCATTTGGACGTCCAAACGGTGTTTGGATTATTCGTCAGCGGCAGCCTCGGCACGCGGGCGGTCCACCAGTTCGACATACGCCAACGGCGCGTTATCGCCCGGGCGGAAGCCGCACTTGAGGACGCGCAGGTAGCCGCCGGGACGTTCG
Organism: Dyella sp.; assembly: GCF_035277725.1. GTDB lineage: Bacteria > Pseudomonadota > Gammaproteobacteria > Xanthomonadales > Rhodanobacteraceae > Dyella_B. The sequence continues at coordinate 54,262 of NZ_DATEJY010000222.1, forward strand.
CGGTAACGCGGCCCCAGCTCGACGAACAGCTTGCCCACGGCCTGCTTGTCGCGCAGACGCGCAAAAGCAAGACGACGGTTGGCTACGCTGTCAGACTTGGCCAGGGTAATCAGCGGCTCTGCCACGCGGCGCAGTTCTTTTGCCTTGGGCAGGGTGGTGCGGATCAGCTCGTGCTTGATCAGGGATGCAGCCATGTTCTTGAACATCGCTTCGCGATGCGAACTGGTGCGATTAAATTTGCGTCCGGATTTTTGATGGCGCATGGCTAAAGCTCTCTTAGAGTCTGTTGTTATGAAAAACCGGCCAATAAACCGGCTTCCCGCGGTTACCCGCTGTTAAAGCCCTTGCTATAACGGGGCTTTTTAAGAGTGCAGTCATGAATGACTGTTTCGAATGCCTGGCTGACAATCAACACTCGCCAGGCTCATCGGTGAGCGATCAAAGGGGATCGCCAAGCTATCTTCTGCGCGGCCATGGAGGCCGTCTTTTCATATCCAGGGGAGGCCTAAACACGCTCCCCATAACAGATTGCACCGACGATCAAGATGAGCGTCGGTGCAAATCATCAACCCAGCTGCATGCCGTGCGACAAGCCCGGCGGCGGCCAGTTTTCAAGCTTCATGCCGAGGGCAAGACCGCGCACGCCAAGGACATCCTTGATCTCCGTGAGCGACTTCTTGCCGAGGTTCGGCGTCTTGAGCAATTCCACTTCGGTCTTCTGCACCAGATCGCCGATGTAGTAGATGCTCTCGGCCTTCAGGCAGTTGGCCGAACGGACGGTGAGTTCCAAGTCGTCGATCGGACGGAGCAGCAGCGGATCGAAACCGCCCTTCTCCGCCTTGTCCGTGGCACTCTCGCGACGCGAGAAATCGCCGAACACCGACAGCTGGTCGTTGAGGATTTCAGCGGCCTTGCGCACCGCATCTTCCGCACCGATGGTGCCGTTCGTTTCGATGTCGAGGACGAGCTTATCGAGGTTGGTGCGCTGCTCAACACGAGCGGCGTCCACTTCGTAAGCCACACGCAACACGGGTGCGAACGAGGCGTCCAGCTGCAGACGGCCGATCGGGCGCGCCTCGTCATCCGGATGCTGGCGTGAACTGGCCGGCTGATAGCCGACGCCACGACGCACCTTCAGACGCATGTTCAGCGTGATGTCCTTGGTGAGGTGGCAGATCACGTGTTCAGGATTGATGATCTCCACCGAGTGGTCGACGACGATATCGCCTGCCGTGACCACGCCCTTGCCCTTCTTGGACAGGGTGAGGGTGACTTCATCACCCGTGTGTTGACGAATGGCCACTTCCTTGAGGTTGAGCAGGACTTCGATGACGTCCTCCTGCAAACCTTCCAGGGTGGTGTACTCGTGCAGCACGCCATCGATTTCAACCTCGACGATGGCGCTGCCGGGGATCGATGAGAGCAGCACGCGACGCAACGCGTTGCCCAGGGTGTGGCCGAAACCGCGTTCAAGCGGCTCAACCACCACCTTGGCGCGATTCGGTCCGAGCTGTTCAACGCTGAGGCCACGAGGCCGCAGTACGCTGGTTGACGAAACTGCCATGCAGGGCTCCGGTTGATTACTTCGAATAAAGCTCGACGATCAGCGCTTCGTTGATGTCGGTCGGCAGATCGGCGCGATCCGGAACCGACTTGAAGGTGCCGGCGAACTTCTTGGCGTCCACTTCAATCCACTGCGGGCGCAGATCCATCGTGTCGAACACGGTGGCAGCTTCCTGCACGCGCAGCTGATTGCGTGCGCGCTCCGTCAACGCGATTTCATCGCCCGGGCGCACCTGATAGGACGGAATGTTGACCTTCTTGCCGTTCACCAGCACCGCCTTGTGCGAAACAAGCTGGCGAGCCTGGGCGCGGGTAACCGCAAAGCCCATGCGGTAGACGACATTGTCCAAACGGCTCTCGAGCAAACGCAGCAAGTTTTCGCCGGTATTGCCCTTGAGGGTCGAAGCCTTGGTGTAGTAGTTGCTGAACTGGCGCTCGAGCACACCGTAGATGCGCTTGACCTTCTGCTTCTCACGCAACTGGACGGCATAATCGGACATGCGCATGCGCTTGTTGGCGCCGTGCTGACCGGGCTTGTTCTCAAGCTTGCACTTGGAATCGATAGCGCGCGCCGGACTCTTCAGGCTCAGATCCGAACCTTCGCGACGCGCCAGTTTGCAGGTAGCTCCACGATAACGTGCCATGGTGATGCTCCTTAGACGCGACGCTTCTTGGGGGGACGGCAGCCGTTATGCGGAATCGGCGTTACGTCAATGATGTTGAGAACCTTGTAGCCGAGCGCGTTCAGCGAACGCACTGCCGACTCACGGCCCGGGCCAGGGCCCTTGATCCGCACTTCCACCGTCTTTACGCCATATTCGCCGGCAGCGCGGCCGGCCTTTTCAGCGGCGACCTGGGCAGCGAACGGGGTCGACTTGCGCGAACCGCGGAAGCCTGCACCACCAGCGGTTGCCCACGAGAGCGCATTGCCCTGGCGATCGGTGATGGTGACGATGGTGTTGTTGAAGGAGGCCTGCACGTGAGCCACCGCATCGGTGACAACGCGCTTGACTTTCTTCTTGGTCTTAACTGCTGGCTTTGCCATGGCTTATTCCAATTATTTCTTGATCGCGCGACGCGGGCCCTTGCGGGTGCGCGCATTGGTACGCGTGCGCTGGCCGCGCACCGGCAAGCCGCGGCGATGGCGCAGGCCGCGGTAGCAACCCAGGTCCATCAGACGCTTGATGGCAATACCGACTTCGCGGCGCAGATCGCCTTCCACGACGTATTTGGCGATTTCGTGGCGGATCTTCTCCACCTCGCCTTCGCTCAGCGACTTGATCTGAACGTTCGGGTTCACACCCGCGTCCGTGCAGACCTTCTTAGCCCGGCTGCGGCCGATACCGTAGATGCTCTGCAGGCCAACCCAGACATGTTTCTGGACCGGCAAATTGACACCCGCAATGCGCGCCATGATGTACTTTCTCCGATGCTTTCTTGCGCGGTAAACGCGCAATTCTAACCTTAATCAAACTGTCAGGAAAGTCCTGGGACGCCTGCGCGCCACGGCCTTTCCACCGGAACCCACCTTGCGCCTCAGCCGCGGCGCAGGTTGGCCTTCTTAAGCAAACCTTCGTACTGGTGACTGACCAGATGCGCCTGCACCTGAGCGGTAAAGTCCATCACCACCACCACCACGATCAGCAGCGACGTGCCACCGAAGTAGAACGGAACGTGCCAGGCGTTCTGCATGAACGTTGGCACCAGGCAGACCAGCACCAGGTAGAGGGCGCCGACACCGGTCAGGCGGGTCATTACCGAATCGATGTAATCCGCGGTTGAACGACCCGGGCGGATACCCGGAATCAAAGCGCCGGACCGCTTCAGGTTGTCAGCCGTGTCCTGCGAATTGAAGACGATCGCCGTATAGAAGAAGGCAAACGTGATCACCAGGACCGCATAAATGACGTCGTAGAGCGGCTCGCCGGGAGTCAGGGCCTGCACCAGATCCTGCAACCAGCGGGATTGGTGGCTGGCATTGCCCCAGGTTGCCGCCATCGCCGGGAACATCAGGATGCTGTTCGCGAAGATGGGGGGAATCACGCCGGACATGTTGATCTTGAGCGGCAGATGGGAGGTCTGGTTCATGTACGACCGCTGCCCACCCGAGCGCCGCGCGTAGTTCACGGTAATGCGCCGTTGCGCACGCTCCATGAACACCACGAACGCCGTCACCGCCAGCACCAGCGCCACTACCATGACCAGCTTGATCGTGCTCAGCTCGCCATTGCTGGACATCGACAAGGTGTGCCCCACCGCATTAGGCAAACCAGCCACGATACCTGCGAAAATCAACAGAGAGATACCGTTGCCGATACCGCGCTCGGTCATCTGCTCGCCCAACCACATCAGAAACAACGAACCAGCTGTCAGCCCTACCACCGAGGAAAGGATGAAACCAAAACCCGGCATGTAGACAACGGGCACCCCGCCGCTCGTCTGCTGCTTCATCAGGGCTACTGCGATCCCGAACGCCTGGAAGGCAGACAGGCCCACCGTACCGATACGGGTATACATAGTCAGCTGTCGCTGACCGGACTGCCCTTCTTTGCGCAATGCCTGCAGGCTTGGAATGACCGAACCCATCATCTGCACCACGATCGACGCAGAAATGTACGGCACAACACCTAGCGCGAATACCGAAAACCGGCCCAGCGAACCACCCGAAAACATGTTGAACATGTCCAGGATGCCGCCGCTCTGACCGATCAAGTTGGCCATGGCATCCGGGTTCACGCCAGGAACCGGGATGAACGAGCCGAGGCGGTACACGATCAGCGCACCAATCACGAAAAAGATGCGCTGACGCAGCTCGGTCAATTTGCCGAGCGATCCGACCGATGGACCCTTGGCTGCAGCCACGAGTTACTCCACGCTGCCGCCGGCAGCTTCGATGGCGGTCTTGGCGCCGGCCGTAGCCAGCAAACCCGACAGCTTCACCGCGCGCCCAATCTCGCCCTTGGCGACAACCTTGACCTTCTTGGCGCGACTGTCGATCAGGCCGGCCTGATGCAACACAACCGCGTCAATCACGTCGGCCTTCAGGCTGGCAAGCTGATACAGGAATACCTGCTGGCTTTCTGCCTTCTTCTGCGAGCGGAAGCCGACCTTCGGCAGACGGCGCTGCAGCGGCATCTGACCGCCCTCGAAACCAAGGCGATGAGTACGGCCGGTACGGGCATGTTGACCCTTATGGCCACGGCCCGCCGTCTTACCGACGCCCGAGCCGATACCACGACCAACACGTAGGCGCGTCTTGCGCGAGCCAGCTGCTGGCTTGATGTCATTCAGACGCATGATGCTTACTCCTCAACCCGCACCAGGTAATAGACCGTGTTGATCAGACCGCGAACCTGCGGACTGTCTTTCAGTTCACGGACGTCATTGGTTTTGTTCAAGCCCAACGCCTTCACACTCAAGCGGTGGCGGGCTTGTACACCACGCAGGCCCTTAACCAGGCGCACGCGAATGGTTTTTTCGGTATTAGCCATTGCCCAGTACCTCTTCCACGGTCTTGCCACGCTTGGCAGCGATCTGCTTCGGCGAGGCAACGGCCTGCAGGCCCTTGATGGTTGCGCGCACCAGATTGATCGGGTTACGCGAGCCAACGGCCTTGGCCAGCACGTTCTTCACACCAACCACTTCCAGGACGGCACGCATGGCACCGCCAGCGATGACGCCCGTACCTTCGGAGGCGGGCTGCATGTACACGCGAGCCGCACCGTGGTTGGCCTTGATGGCGTACCAAAGCGTGCCATTGTTCAGATCGATGCTCACCATGTTGCGACGAGCGCGATCCATAGCCTTGGAAATAGCTACCGGCACTTCGCGCGCCTTGCCGTAGCCGAAGCCGACCTTGCCCTCGCCGTCGCCGACCACGGTCAACGCGGTGAAGCTCATCTGACGGCCGCCCTTGACGGTTTTGGCCACGCGGTTGACGGCGATCAGCTTCTCGAGCAGGCCGTCTGTATTTTCGCGATCAGTAGAAGACATTATCTTTTTCCGTATGCCCGGACCATCCGGGACTTTTACTTGCGGCTGAGCCGCTTGGAGTTGTTGTTGTTACCGCTTAGAACTTGAGGCCAGCTTCGCGGGCAGCGTCGGCAAGCGCCTTGATACGACCGTGATAGCGAAAGCCAGAACGGTCGAAGGCTACGGATTCAATGCCGGCCGCTTTTGCACGCTCAGCAATCGCCTTACCTACAGCAGCCGCTGCCTCAAGGTTCTTGGTACCCTTCAGGCCTTCGGCCACTGCCTTCTGCACCGTCGAAGCGGCTGCCACGACCTTCACGCCTGCGGCGTCAAACACCTGGGCGTAGAGATGCTGACCAGTGCGATGCACGGACAGACGAGCCACACCGAGCTTGCGGATATGGGCGCGCGTAGACTTGGCACGGCGCAGACGGGCTTCTTTCTTGTTCATCGTGTGTGTCTCCAGGAAGCGGATCGGCTACTTAGCGGAATGACCCGCTATTAGGCCTTCTTGGCTTCCTTCAGGGTGATCTTCTCGCCCGCATAGCGCACGCCCTTGCCCTTGTAGGGCTCCGGCGGACGATAGCCGCGAATCTTGGCAGCGACCTCACCAACCAACTGCTTGTCGGAACCCTTGATCAGGATTTCGGTTTGCGATGGGGTCTCAAGGGTAATGCCCTCCGGCGCGTTGAACACGACCGGATGCGAAAAACCGAGGCTGAGATTCAGCGCCTTGCCAGCCATCGAAGCGCGGTAACCCACGCCAACGAGCTCCAGCTTACGCTCATAACCTTCGGAAACACCCTTGACCATATTGGCCAGCAGCGCACGAACGGTGCCACCGAATTTATCTTCGGCACCTTCCGCCACTTGGACTTTTACCACGCCGTTTTCAACGGACACGGAAGCACCAGGAAGGGCGTGCACTGAGAGAGCACCTTTCGGGCCCTTCACGGCGATGCCGTCGTCGGCAACTTTGATCTCGACGCCCTTGGGCAGGGTAATGGGTTTCTTGGCAACACGAGACATCGGAGACTCCTTACGCGACCAGGCCGATGACTTCGCCACCCACGCCCCGGGCGCGAGCCTGCGCGTCGGTCAACAGACCGGCGGACGTCGAAATGATCGAAATACCAAGACCACCAAGCACCTTGGGCAACTCGTCCTTGCCGCGGTACACGCGCAGGCCCGAACGGCTGACGCGCTCGATGCGCTCGATTGCGGGACGGCCTTCGAAATATTTGAGCTTGATCTCGAGCACCGGCTTGCCCTCCGCTTCGGAGGTTTTGGCGTCGAGGATGTAGCCCTCGTTCTTGAGAAGGTTGGCCAATGCCACCTTCAACTTCGACGACGGTACGCTGACAACCTGCTTGCCCGTAGCCTGGGCGTTGCGGATGCGCGTAAACAGATCGGCGATGGGATCAGTCATGCTCATGAAAACATCCTTCAGAGTGCACCGATATCCGATAAAACCGGAGATCAATTCTAGATTGTGAACCGACGGACGCGCCGGCCTGCGATGCGCAGACCGACAAGTGTATCAGCCTTTTCCAGCTTTTGCGAATACTGATGCGATAAAACAATCGTTACCCACCCTTTTCCTCTTTTCAGAAAAGGTCAAGGCGGGATTTTTGGCAACGACGTCCAACTGCCTGGCGTTACCTGAAAATCTGGAGAAGCCGGCATCCAGCCAAAACTCTCTCCCGAGGGAGAGAGCTCAACACTGCAGGTACTTACCAGCTCGCCTTGCGGAGACCCGGAACGTCACCACGCATGGTTGCTTCGCGCAGCTTGTTACGGCCGAGACCGAACTTGCGATACACGCCGCGCGGACGGCCTGACAGTTCGCAGCGGTTGCGCAGGCGGCTTGCACTGGAATCACGCGGCAGCTTCTGCAGCTTGGCCTGCGCATCCATCTTTTCCTCATAGGAGGACTTGGGGCTCGCCACGATAGCTTTCAGCTCGGCGCGCTTGCCGGCGTACTTTTTGATGAGCTTGGACCGCTTGATATCGCGGTTAACCATGGAGGTTTTTGCCATAAATTTCTCGCGACTCTCTTAGTTGCGGAACGGGAAGCTGAAGGCTTCCAGCAGCGCCTTGGCTTCTTCGTCGGTCTTGGCCGTGGTGGTAATGGAGATATCCATACCGCGCATGGCGTCAACGGCGTCGAAGTCAATTTCCGGGAAGATGATCTGTTCCTTGATACCGAAGTTGTAGTTACCACGGCCATCAAAGGCGCGACCGGACACGCCGCGGAAATCGCGAACGCGAGGCAGCGAGATATTGATCAGTCGATCAAGGAATTCCCACATGGTCGCGCGGCGCAGCGTGACCTTGCAGCCGATCGGCCAACCATCACGGATCTTGAACGAGGCCACGGAAACGCGCGCCTTGGTCGTAATCGGCTTCTGGCCGGCGATCTTGGCCATGTCGGCCACGGCATTCTCGAGCACTTTCTTGTTGCCCGCCGCTTCGCCCACGCCCATGTTCAGCGTGATCTTGGTGATGCGCGGAACCTGCATCACGTTCTGGTATCCGAACCGCTCGGTGAGCTTCTGGATGACCTGCTCTTTGTAAAAGGTTTCAAGGCGCGTCATGTTCGTGTTCCTCACGCGTCCACGACCTCGCCGGACGAACGGTACACGCGGACCTTGCGCCCATCAGCGAGCGTTTTGGCACCGACGCGTTCACCCTTGTTCGTGGCGGGGTTGAACAGCTGCACATTGGAGATATGGATCGAGGCCTCACGCTCAACGATGCCACCGGCCTGGTTGGCCTGAGGATTCGGCTTGGTGTGACGCTTGACCAGGTTGACGTTGGAGACGAACACGCGATCGCCCTCAACGCGCAGCACGTCGCCGCGCTGACCTTTGTTTTTGCCGGTGATCACGATGACCTGATCACCCTTGCGGATACGGTTCATGGTTCTTCTCCGCCTCAGAGCACTTCGGGTGCGAGCGAGACGATCTTCATGAACTTCTCGCCACGCAGCTCACGAGTCACGGGCCCGAAGATACGGGTGCCGATCGGCTCGAGTTTGTTGTTGAGGAGCACGGCCGCATTACCGTCGAAACGGATCAGCGAACCGTCGGCGCGACGCACGCCCTTGGAGGTACGAACCACCACGGCGTTATAGACCTCGCCTTTCTTCACCTTGCCACGCGGAATGGCATCTTTCACGGTGACCTTGATTACATCACCGATCGCGGCGTAACGGCGCTTGGAACCGCCGAGCACCTTGATGCACATCAATTCCTTGGCGCCACTGTTATCGGCGGCAGAAAGCGTGCTTTGCATCTGGATCATGGCTGCACCCTCCCCTTACGCTTCGGCGCGCGTGACGATTTCGACCACGCGGTGATGTTTGGTCTTGGAAAGCGGACGGCATTCCGAAATACGAACCACGTCACCCTCGTTCGCGCCCAGATCGTTCTGCGCGTGGAGCTTGGTGGAACGACGTACGATCTTGCCGAGCAGCGGATGCTGCACCTGCCGCTCGATCAGAACGGTGACCGTCTTTTCCATCTTGTTGCTGATAACGCGACCCTCGAGGGTGCGCACATGTTTTTGGTTGTCGCTCATGTCGGCCGCCTCTTACTTCTTGCCGCCGAGCACGAACTTCGTGCGGGCGATATCACGCCGAACGCGGCGCAGTTGATGCGGCTGGCTGAGCTGGCCGGTGCCTTTCTGCATGCGCAGGTTGAACTGCTCCTTGCGCAGGTCCAGCAGATGCTGCTTCAGCTCTTCGGCCGACTTGGTGGTTAGGTCTTTGATGTCCATCACATCACCGCCCGGGTCACAAACTGGGTCTGCACCGACAACTTGGCAGCGGCCAGGCGGAACGCCTCACGCGCGGTAGCCTCGTCGACACCCTCGATTTCATAAAGCATGCGGCCCGGCTGGATCGGTGCGACCCAGAACTCCACGCCCCCCTTACCTGCGCCCATTCGGACTTCGATCGGCTTCTTGGTGATCGGCTTGTCGGGAAACACGCGGATCCACAACTTGCCGCCGCGCTTCACGAAACGCGTGATGCAACGGCGAGCCGCTTCGATCTGGCGCGCGGTCAGGGCGCCATGCGTGGTGGCCTTGAGGCCGTACTCGCCAAAGCTCACGAGGTTGGCGCTGAAGGCCAGACCGTCATTGCGGCCCTTGAATTGCTTGCGGTATTTGGTTCGCTTGGGTTGCAACATGGCAACTCTCCTTACTTCGCCGTCCGCTCGCGACGGCCTTCACCGCCCTCGCGATCGCGACGCCCTTCACGACGCCCCTCGCCACCCTCGCGCTCGCGGCGCGGTTGAGCGGCCTGCTCTTCCTTCGGCTCCTGGCCAACCTGGGACAGGTCGAAGATTTCGCCCTTGTAGATCCAGATCTTGATGCCGATGATGCCGTAGGTGGTTTTCGCTTCGGCGGTGCCGTAGTCGATATCCGCACGCAGGGTGTGGAGCGGCACGCGACCTTCACGGCTCCACTCGGAACGTGCGATCTCGGCGCCGTTCAGACGGCCTGATACGTTGATCTTGATACCCAGCGCACCCAAGCGCATTGCATTGCCCACGGCACGCTTCATGGCGCGACGGAACATGATGCGGCGCTCAAGCTGCTGCGCGATCGATTCGGCCACCAGCTGTGCATCGAGTTCGGGCTTGCGCACTTCGTTGACATTGATGTGCGCCGGAACGCCCATCATGTCGCTGACTTCTTTGCGCAGCTTCTCAATGTCCTCGCCCTTCTTGCCGATCACGACGCCCGGACGGGCGGTGTGAATCGTCACGCGGGCAGTCTTGGCCGGACGCTCGATCTGGATCTTCGAGATACCGGCAGCGGCCAGCTTCTTGCGCAGCATTTCGCGGACCTTGAGGTCGGCAGCGAGATACTGGGCGTATTCGCCCTTATTGGCGTACCACTTCGAGTTCCAGTCCTTGGCAATGCCGAGGCGGATACCGGTGGGATGAACTTTATGACCCATCGTTTACGTCCTCTCAGTTACCAACGACCACAGTGATGTGGCTGGTGCGCTTCAGGATGCGCGAACCGCGACCTTTGGCGCGGGCATACATACGCTTCATCGCCGGACCTTCGTCCACGAAGATGCGCGAGACCTTCAGCTCGTCGACGTCGGCGCCGAGATTGTTCTCAGCATTGGCGACGGCCGACAGCAGCACCTTGCGAACGAGGTGTGCAGCCTTCTTGTTGGTGAACTGGAGCACGTCGCTGGCGCGGCCCACGGGCATACCGCGAACCAGGTCAGCTACCAGGCGTGCCTTCTGCGCTGAAATGCGAGCGCTGCGCAGGATCGCTTTGGCTTCAGTGCTCATCTCACTTGCCCTTCTTATCGCCGCCATGGCCCTTGAAAGTACGCGTCACCGCGAACTCGCCGAGCTTATGCCCGACCATGTTCTCGTTGACCAGTACCGGCACGTGCTGGCGACCGTTGTGGATGGCGATGGTCAATCCGACCATTTCCGGCAGGATCATCGAACGACGCGACCAGGTCTTGATCGGACGCTTGGAATTGGTGGAAACCGCAGTTTCCACTTTCTTAATGAGGTGAAGGTCGACGAAGGGACCTTTCTTCAAAGAACGCGGCATGACGGTTTCCTTTACTTACGACGACGCACGATGAACTGCTGCGTGCGCTTGTTGTTACGGGTCTTGTAGCCCTTGGTCGGCGTACCCCAGGGACTGACCGGATGGCGGCCGCCAGAAGTACGGCCTTCACCACCACCGTGCGGGTGGTCGACCGGGTTCATTACCACGCCACGAACGGTCGGGCGAATGCCCTTCCAGCGCGTGGCACCGGCTTTGCCCAGCTTGCGCAGGCTATGCTCGGAATTACCGACTTCGCCGATGGTGGCGCGGCAGTCGACCGGCACTTTGCGCATTTCGCCGGAACGAAGACGCAGGGTGGCGTAACCAGACTCGCGTGCGATCAACTGCACCGAGGCGCCCGCCGAACGAGCGATCTGTGCGCCCTTGCCGGGCTTCATTTCCACGCAGTGCACCGTCGAACCGACCGGGATATTGCGCAGTGGCAGGCTGTTGCCGACCTTGATCGGCGCATCGTGGCCGGAGACCACGCGATCGCCCACCGCGACGCCGGCCGGCGCGATGATGTAGCGACGCTCGCCATCGGCATAGCACAGCAGCGCAATGTGCGCGGTGCGGTTCGGATCGTATTCCAGGCGTTCGACCTTGGCGGCAATGCCTTCCTTGTCGCGCTTGAAATCGATGATGCGGTAGGCCTGCTTATGACCGCCGCCGCGATGACGCGTGGTGATGCGACCAAAATGGTTGCGGCCACCCGTCTTGTTCTGACTCTCGGTCAGCGGTGCGTACGGTGCACCTTTGTGCAGCCCCTCGGTGCGGACGCTGACGGCGTCACGACGACCTGGCGAGGTTGGCTTGTGATTGATTAGTGCCATCTGTCAGAACTCCTGGCTCAGGCCTTGGCCGCCACGTCGATCGTCTGGCCGGCAGCAAGACGAACGTACGCCTTGCGCTTGCCCTGACGGTTGCCCGCGCGGAAACGGAAGGACTTGGCCTTGCCCTTGGCATTGACGAGGTTCACTTGCTCGACTTTGACGTCGAACATCTTTTCCACCGCTGCCTGGACGTCAGCCTTGGTTGCTTCAGGAGCAACCACGAAAACGTACTGGTTATGCTCGGCCAGACGGGCCGCCTTTTCGGAAATGTGCGGCGCGCGCAGCGTATTCAGAATGCGTTCGTTGCTCATGCCAGCCACTCCTCGACCTTCTTGACCGCTTCGACGGTCATGACCACATAGTCGGAACCGACCAAGCTGACCGGGTTCAGCGCAAGCACATCGACCACATGCAGATAGGGGATGTTGCGCGAAGCCAGGTACAGCGCTTCGTTTGCATCTTCCGATACCAGCAGCACGCGACCCGACACCTCGAGCTCGGCCATCTTCGCGACCATCGCCTTCGTCTTCGGAGCGTCGATGCCAAAGCCCTCGACCACCTTCAAACGACCCTGGCGATTGAGCTCCGAAAGGATGGAGCGGATCGCTACGCGATAAGCCTTACGGTTGACCTTCTGCTCATAGCTACGGGGCTTGGCGGCAAAAGTGACACCACCACCGACGAAGATCGGAGCACGATAGTCACCGTGACGAGCACCGCCGCCCTTTTGCTTCTTGAACTTCTTGGTGGTACCGGACACATCGCTACGCGAAAGCTGCGACTGCGTACCTGCACGACCACCGGCCTGGTAGGCCACTACAACCTGGTGGACCAGAGCCTGCTTGAACTCACCGCCGAACACATCGTCCGACACGCTGAGCGGCTTGGCGCCAATAACATTCAGTTCCATGCCGTCTCTCCTCAACCCTTGGTGGTCGGACGGATGATGACGTCGCCGCCGGTAGCACCCGGCACAGCGCCCTTCACCGCAATCAGGTGACGATCACCGTCGACCTTGACCACTTCCAGGCCCTGCACGGTGCGGTTCACCGCGCCCATGTGGCCCGACATCTTCTTGCCCGGAAACACGCGACCTGGCGTCTGACGCTGACCGATAGAACCCGGCGCGCGATGCGACAGCGAGTTACCGTGAGTAGCGTCGCCCATGGTGAAACCATGGCGCTTGATCGTGCCTTGAAAGCCCTTGCCCTTGCTGACGCCGGCCACGTCGACGATCTGGCCGACCTGAAACACATCGTCAGCCTTGATTTCGGCGCCCACGGCATACTTGCCGGCGTCTGCCGAATTCAGGCGGAACTCCCACAGGCCACGGCCCGGCTCAACCTTTGCCTTGGCGTAGTGACCTTTCTCCGGGTTGGTCAGCAGGCTGGCGCGCTTAGCGCCTGCGGTGACCTGCACCGCGCTGTAACCATCGTTATCTTCCGTCTTCACCTGCGTAACGCGATTCGGAGTCGCTTCAATCAGCGTCACCGGAATCGAGCGCCCGTCTTCGGTGAAGAGTCGGCTCATGCCGCATTTGCGGCCAACCAGTCCGATACTCATGTTCGTATCCTGTCTATCGCTCAACCAAGCTTGATCTGAACGTCAACGCCAGCGGCGAGATCGAGCTTCATGAGCGCGTCCACGGTCTTGTCGTTGGGATCGACGATATCCAGCACGCGCTTGTGGGTGCGGGTTTCGTACTGATCGCGAGCGTCTTTATCGACGTGCGGCGACACCAGAATGGTGTAGCGCTCGATCTTGGTCGGAAGCGGAATCGGACCGAGCACCGTAGCGCCGGTGCGCTTGGCCGTCTCGACGATTTCGCTGGCCGAACGGTCGATCAGACGATGATCGAACGCCTTGAGCCGAATGCGAATCTTTTGGTTCGCCATAACCGTGTCCTGTTATCTAAAGAACAAACTGTGAATCGAAGTAGCTTCTCGCCACTCCGCACAACCCATACTGCACTGCAAACCCTGCAACGGCCTCAAGCTTTTTACACTCAAGAGACCTCAAAACGCCAGGCAGGCCGTTTTGCGGCCTGCCCAGACAGATAGCGCATGCGGAACCCCATCTTGGCGACAGAGCGACAGCTCTACGCCGGGACCGCAACATCCTTGTTAGCGAACTCGAAGCACGTCCTGTACCTCATTTCGCGGTATGTTGCCGGTATTTCCAGCAACGACAACTTGGCGACTATAGCCTATTTACGACCATATGACAAGCATCAAAGAAAACCGCCTGCGAGGCAGGCGGTTTTCTTCTATTCCATTACTTGGTGATCTTGGCGACGACGCCAGCGCCTACCGTACGGCCGCCTTCGCGAATCGCAAAACGCAGGCCTTCCGTCATCGCGATCGGCGAGATCAGCACCACCTTCATTTTGATGTTGTCGCCCGGCATCACCATCT
>NZ_DATEJY010000223.1:0-24034 GCF_035277725.1 Dyella sp.
TTGTCGTTGAGCGCGGCAAGATCCTGCTGCTTCAACTTCTGCCATTCATCCAGCGTCGAACCCAGCGTCTTCGACAACGTGGCATACGAGGTCTGCGCATCCGGGCTCGGATCCGCATCGGCGCCATCCACCGCCGCGAGCAGCGTTTCCAGATTCATCGCCAAGGCGCGCAGGCTATCCGTACGGCTTGGCGGCGATCCGATCGTGTTGCGCGGATCGGCATGCAACGGCATGCCTGACACATCCGACGCGCGCGATATCAACGCCGCAACCTGATCATGCACGGCGCCGCTGGTATGCGATTGCCGATCATCCAGCGCCTGCAACAGTTGTTTCGCCTCGGCGCTGGCCTTCGCCACCTGGCCCGCAGCCGTTTCCACCTTGATGGCCAAGTCGAATTCGCGCTGCATCGCTGCTACCGAAACAGTCACGCGCGGATCCGGCTTGACGACCAGCGGCTGCCGGTAAGTATGGCCATCGACGGATAGCTCCACCGTGTAGTTGCCGGGCACGGCCCACACGCCATCCTTCTGGTGGCGGCGCCCCTCTTCACCCTTGCCGGCGTAACGCAGGTTCCACACGAAGCGATGCATGCCGGGCGTAGTGTGCAACGGCGTGGGAATCGGCACCCATTCCGGCGCGAATTCCAGTTTCGCCGGATCGAGCATGGGTGGTTTGTCGTCGCTGCTGAAACTGCGCACTTGGTTGTTCTGCGCATCCAGGATGGTCAGCGTGACCGGACCTTTGACGTGTTGCGGCAAGGCGTAGTCGATCATCGCGCCATCGGGCGGATTTTCCGCCAGCGGCTCGTCCTTCGGCATGGGCGTGCCGGTAAACGCGGGATGGCGCACGCGATACGCATCGGCCGGCTTGAACAGCGTGGCCGCCTGCGTGCTGGCGCCGTCCATCTGCCGCAGCGCCGTCACGTCGTCCATGATCCAGAAACCGCGGCCGTGCGTGGCGATCACCAGGTCATCCTGATGCACGTCGATATCGCGCACCGAGGTCGATGGCAGGTTCTGTTGCAATGGCTGCCAATGCGCGCCGTCATCGAACGACACGAACATGCCTTTTTCGGTGCCGGCGTAGAGGAGGCCTTTGCGAACCGGATCTTCGCGCACCACATTCACGAAGCTGTCGGCCGGAATGCCGTTGTCGATGCGTTGCCAACTCTTGCCGCCATCGGTGGTGCGATAGATATACGGCGCATCGTCATCCAGCCGATGGCGATCGATGGCGAGATACGCCACATCCGCGCTGAAATGCGACAACTCGATGCCGCCCACTTTCGACCATGGCGTCAGCGCGCCCGGCGTGACGTTGCTCCAATGCGCGCCTTCGTCGCTGGTACGCCACACCAGGCCATCGTCCGTGCCGACCCACAGTGATTTCGCATCGAGCGGCGAGGGCGCAATGGTGTAGATCACGCCGCGCTGCTTGTCGATGTGATTGTCATCCGCGGCCGTCGGTGCATCGAGCGTGGCTGGCACGCCGGCATCCGGGCGCGTGAGGTCGGGACTGATCGGCGCCCAATGCTCGCCGCCATCCGATGTGCGGAACAAGCGTTGATTGGCGAAATACAACACTTTGTGATCGCGCTTGGAAAACTGCAGCGGCAGCGTCCATGCCGCGCGGTAATGCGCAGCGGGATAGGCCAGCGTGGGATCGACGCTGCGCACCTGGTCGGTACGCATATCGAGCTTGTCCACGCGCCCGCCGTAGACGATGTCGTGATCATCCGGATCTGGCGCAATCATGTCGCTCTCGCCGCCGGGCGTGAGTTCATGGAACTGCTGCATGGTGATGCCGTCGTGACTGTTGCTGCGGCTGGGCAGCGACACTGCGCCGGAATCCTGCTGCGCGCCATACACCCAATACGGAAAACGGTTATCGGTGCTGACGTGATAGATCTGCGCGGTAGGCTGGTTGTACCAGCTGCTCCACGTGGTGCCGCCGTTGAGCGTGATCAGCGTGCCCTGGTCGATGCCGAGAATCTGACGGTTCGAATTGGTCGGGTCGATCCACATCTCGTGGAAATCGTCACCGGTCGGATCGCCTTTCAAGGCGATGAACTGCTTGCCGCCGTCGTCCGAGCGCAACACGATGGTGTTCATCACGTAGATGCGGTCGGCATTCTTCGGATCGACCGTGAGCCGGTTGAAATACCAGCCGCGCTGCCAGATGCGCTGGTCGTCGGTGACGTGCTTCCAGTGTGCGCCGGCATCGTCGGAACGGTAGAGGCCGCCTTCGCCATTGGCCGCATCGATCAACGCATACACGCGGTTGGGGTCGCTGAGCGCGGTCGCCACGCCGATGCGGCCGGGGTGTGCAGCAAAGCCGTTGCCTTGGACTTGCGTCCAATGCGAACCGCCATCGTGGGAGACATACAAGCCGCTGCCCGGTCCGTTCGAAGGCGGGTACACGCTCCACGGCGGACGACGGGTCTGCCATAACGAGGCGTAGATAGTGTTCGGATCATCCGGCTTGAACGCCATGTCGATCGCGCCGGTGTCGTTGTCCTTGAACAACACCTTGTCCCAATGCTGGCCGCCATCGGTGGAGCGAAACACGCCGCGTTCCGCATTCGGGCCGTAGGCGTGGCCGAGCGCGGCGACGTACACCACGTCCGGATTATGCGGATCGACCAGAATGCGCCCGATCTGCCGCGTGTCGTCCAGGCCGATGTGCGTCCAGTGCTTGCCGCCATCGGTGGATTTGTACATGCCCTTGCCATGCGCGATATCCGAGCGCATGTCCGCTTCGCCGGTGCCGACGTACACGGTATCGGGCCGCGATGGCGCGATGGCGATCGCACCGATCGAGCCGACATGTTCCTCATCGAAGATCGACTGCCAGGTGCGGCCGGCGTCGTTGGTCTTCCACACGCCGCCATCCACCGCACCAAAATAGAAATGGCGGTCGTCGCCGGGAATGCCGGTAACGGCCAGCACGCGGCCGCCGCGGAAGGGGCCGATCAGGCGCCAATGCAGATCCTGGAATAAGGAAGGATCAACGGTGGCGTGGGCGGCGAGAGCAGTGGTAATGCCGAAGGTGAGTAAAGCAAGGCGGCGCAGTTGCACGGGCGGTATCTCTTGCTGGGGAGGCTTTGCTCCCTCTCCCCTCCGGGGAGCGGGTTGGGGTGAGGGGACGCTCCTGCCTCAAGCGCGCCTATAGGGCGCAATCTCCGATGCCGTCATTCCCGCGCAAGCGGGAATCCATGTCGATCTTGCGGCAAAAGGCCAGATGGATTCCCACTTGCGTGGGAATGACGTCCGTGTGGTGACGCGAAGTTGCCCCTTACCCGAACCCTCTCGTCAAAGAGGAATGGGAGTACTCGCCACACTGTAACGCCCTCATCCAGGATTCCAAAGGGTAAACCGATGGCATATAGCCAAGCGCGGCAACATGCGCGATAAGAGGCGGCTCCCTCGTCGTCGCCTGGATCCCGCATGTTGCCGTTGCGCCGCGCCGCGCTGCCGTTTGCCTTGTTGCTGTCGTTGGTTTCCCTCGCAGCCTGGTCGCAAGATGATGATCAGGCCACCACCAGCCGCAAGACTACCAAGCTGCCCGCGGTGAGCGTCCACGCCAACGACTGGCGCAAATACCAGCAGGCCAAACTGCAATATCAGATGCCGGAAGTGGACGGCCCCAAGATCACCGTCACCAGGAAAACCACGGTGACGCATCTGGAAAACCAGCCCACGGTGATCGGCAACAATCTCAACCAGGCACTTGCACGCACGCCAGGCGTGCTGGTTTCCGAACAGCCGACGCCGACGCAGTTCAACTTCAGCTATCGCGGCATCGGCAATCCGCAGGAATCGGAATTCGTGCTGGTGATGCAGGATGGCATCCCGATGGAAGGCGACTGGATCGGCTTTCCCACGCTGTACGCGTTTCCGATGACGCAGAGCCTGTCGGAGATACAGCTCATCCGCGGCGGTTCCAGTTTGCTTTATGGACCGGAGCCGGCACCGGTGATCAACCTGGTTTCCAAGCGTCCGGCACCGAACACGCCGCTCAGCATGAGCACCGAAAACGTGGTCGGCGAGCATGGCCTGTTTTCCAGCTACAACGTGATCGAGCGCAATCAGGGCGCATGGGCGTTCCGCGCCGATGCAGGCTACGTGCATAGCGATGGCACGCGCGCGAATGACGGATCGCAGAATCGCCAAGCTGACTTTTACCTGGCCTACAAACCCGACGAACAGCAGCAATGGTGGCTGGATTTCCACGCGATCAGCGCCGTCTCCGGCGATGCCGGCCGGTTGAGCTATACGCAATGGCGAGAGGACCCGCGCACCGTTACCACGCCTTACAACCGCGACTGGGTGAACCGCGATCAGCTGGTGCTGGGCCACACGCATGATTTCGGCAACCAGTGGTCGCTGGATGCCAAGCTGTGGTTTACCTACCAGGACCTGGTCAGCCGTGCAGCGAAAGCGCAATTGCCTGGCCAACCGCCGCCGAGTACCACCACGTTGCAAGACGAAGCCTTCCGCACCTACGGTGCCGACGTGCGCTTGCGCAAGAACTGGGGGCATGGCAATGCCTTCACCATCGGCACGGTGATGTACTACGGCAGCGATCCGTTCCGGCAATGGAGCAGTACGGATCTGATGGTGGCGCCGGACGACCGCAGCGGTAAGCCAATCCTCAATCAGCGCCGCAATTCGCAGTACAACTCGCTATTTGCGGAGAACGTGTTCCGCCTGCCGCATCGCATTCATATCGTGCCGTCGGTACGCCTGGAGCGTGAACGCATTTCCATGGATGAAACCGTGCGTCCGCCATTCCTGTCGCGCCCGCTGATCAAGGAAACCGATACGCGCCAGCTGCCGTTGTTCGGCCTGGGGCTGGGCAATGATTTCGGCCACGGCAACGAAACCTACTTCAACGTGTCGCAAGGCTGGCGCCCGCTGCGCTTTTTCGACGTAGCGCCGCCTTTCAGCAATTTGCTCGAAGGCCACGCCGCGCAGTTGTCCAAGTCGGTGTCGTGGGAGGCCGGCGTGCACGGTGCGCCCGTCACGGGTTTGTATTACGACGTGAGCGTGTTCTGGATCAATTTCCGCAATCGTCTGGAGACGCAGTACATCAACGCGATCGACACCGTTTACGTCAACACCGGCAACACGCGCAGCCGCGGATTGGAAGCGCAGCTCGATTACGATTTCTTCGCGCCGAAAGAGCTGGCCACCGAAGGCCAGCATCTGGAAACCTTCTTCAATGCCAGCCTGCTCAACGCCAGGTTCGTCGCCAGCGCCATTCCTGGCCAGGTGGGAAAAACACCGGCGTTTTCGCCGGATTATCTGATCAAGACCGGCGTGACCTGGCGCAACGAACGCGTGAAGCTCAGCCTCACCGCGGTGTCGTCAGCGGCGCAGTACTGGCAGGATTCCAATCAATCGTACGGCAGCGGCATCACGTATATGCCGGCGCGCATGCCGGCGTATACGGTGGTGGACGTAGCGTCGGATTGGCAATTGAATCGTTCACTGCGCTTGCTGGCGGGTGTCAGCAATCTCGGCAACCGGCATTACTTCGATCGCGTTTGGCAGAATGGATTGGAGCCGGCGTTTGGCAGGACGTGGTACACAGGGTTTGCGTTGACGTATTGACGTAGGTTGGGGTGCGAACCCCAACATCGCCATGCATGGTCATGGTGCCATGTTGGGGTTCGCACCCCAACCTACAGCCGCGTGCCATCGCAAGCCACATTGGCTCATCTCTATTGCAGCGGGAGTTCACATGTCGACACGCTCTCTTCTCCGTCCTCTTTCCGCACTTGCCTGCGCCTGCCTGCTCGCCAGCGCACTCCCGTTGCATGCGAACACACCGGCAGCATCGAACCATGCCAGCGACGCATTGCAATGGCGCCTCGTCGGCCCGTTCCGCGGCGGTTGGGCGACGATGGCCGCCGGCGATCCCGCCAACCCCGATACCTTCTATATCGGCACTGCCGGCGGCGGCGTGTGGAAAACGACGGACGCTGGCCGCACCTGGCAGCCGACCTTCGACAACGTGCCCACCGCACCCATTGGCGCGATTGCCGTGGCGCCTTCCAACGCCAACGTGATCTATGCCGGCTCTGGCCAAGTCGCCGCGCGCTACGACGTCGCTGCCGGCAACGGCATGTACCGCTCCGATGACGGCGGCAAGCATTGGCAGCACATCGGCCTTGCCGAGGGCAAGCACATCGGCCGCATCATCGTCGATCCGCATGATGCCAACACCTTGCTGGTCGGAGTGCTTGGCCATTACTTCGGGCCGAACCGGGAACGCGGCGTCTATCGCTCCATCGATGGCGGCAAGACCTGGCAGCAGACGCTGTTTGTCGATGCCGATACCGGCGTGGTGGATCTCGCTGCCGACCCGTCCAATCCGGGCATCGTCTACGCCGCGACGTGGCAGGTGCGCAACTATCCGTGGCTGTCCTACTTTCAGCCGAACGCAGGGCCGGGCAGTGGTTTGTACAAATCCACCGACGGCGGCGTGACCTGGAAACGCATCAGCGGCAACGGCTGGCCGGCCGGCACGCTGGCGCGTATCGGCATCGCTACCGCAAGCGGCAATCGCGTGTATGCCGTGGTGAACTCCGCCAGTCCGCGCAAGGACAGTGGCCTGTATCGTTCCGACGATGGCGGCGCCACCTGGCAAGCGGTAAGCCATGAATCCTGGCAGCCGAATGATTACTTCAGCCGCATCACCGTCGATCCGCAAAATCGCGATCGCATCTATTCGGCCGGACAATCCATCCGCCGTTCCGACGACGGCGGCAAGCACTGGGATATCTTCAAAGGTGCGCCGGGCGGTGACGATTACCATTTTCTGTGGATCGATCCGCGCGATTCGACGCGCATGATTGCCGCCAGCGACCAAGGCGCTGTCGTTACCGTCAACGGCGGCAAGAGCTGGAGCAGCTGGTACAACCAGCCCACTGGGCAGTTCTACCACCTCGCCACGGATAACCAGTTCCCGTATTGGATTTATTCCGGCCAGCAGGATTCAGGCACCGTCGGCATTGCCAGCCGCAGCGACTACGGATCCATTTCCTATCGCGACTGGCGCCCGGTGGGTGGTGACGAGCGTGACTACGACGTGCCGTATCCGGACGATCCCAACATCGTGTTCGGCTCCGGACTCGGTGGACGTGTTTCGCGCTGGGATCGCCGCACGGGCGTCGTGCAGAACGTTACCGCGTGGCCGGTGAGCAGCTACGGCCAACGTCCCACCAACTTCAAATACCACTACACCTGGATCACGCCGATCGCGTTTTCCGCGAAGCCGCCGTATGCGCTCTATCTCGGCGCACAGGTGTTGTTCCGCAGCACCGACCAAGGTCAGCATTGGGATGTGATCAGCCCTGATCTCAGCGCCAAGAAAGAAGGCGCTACCGACGGTTGCCAGGGCAATCCCAATGCACAGCAGGCGCGCGATTGCGGTTACGGCGTGATCTACAGCATCGCGCCGTCGCCCTTCAGCAACGATGAAATCTGGATCGGTACCGATGACGGCTCCATCCAGTTCACCCGCGATGGTGGCAAGAACTGGCAGAACGTGACGCCGCCAGAGCTGCCGCATTGGGGCATCGTCAGCTCGCTCGATCTGTCGGCGCTGAAGCAAGGCACCGCTTATGCCGCGGTCGACAATCATCGCCAGGATGATTTCCGCCCGCACGTATGGCGCACGCACGACTACGGCAAAACCTGGACCGATATCGCCGCCGGTCTGCCGCAGGACGATTTCGTAAGCGTGTTACGTGCAGATACGCAGCGCGACGGCTTGCTGTTTGCCGGTACCGATCGCGGCGTGTACGTGTCGTACGACGATGGCGCGCACTGGCAATCGCTGCAACGCAATCTGCCTACCGCATGGGTGCGCGATTTGACCATTCACGGTAACGACCTGGTTGCCGGCACGCAGGGCAGGGCGATCTGGATTCTCGACGACATCACGCCGCTGCGTCAGGCCGGTGTCGACAGCGCACGCAAGACCGCGCTCTACACACCCGCCGATGCCGTGCGTGTGCGCGCCAACGAAAACAAGGACACACCGCTCCCGCCCGACGAACCGCTCGGCCAGAACCCACCAGCCGGCGCCGTCATCGATTACCAGTTGGCGAGTGCCGCCAAAGGCCCCATCACGCTGGACATCCTCGACAGCGACGGCAAAACGGTGCGCCACTTCTCCAGCGCCGAGAAAGCGGAAAACCTGCCGGCCGAGCGTTACTTCCAGAAAGGCTGGCTGGGCACGCCGGAAAAACTCGGCACCAGCGCCGGCATGCACCGCTTCGTATGGAACCTGCGTTATCCGCGCCCGGAAGCTCTGCTCTACGGCTACAGCATTGCCGCCACCTGGGATTCCGACACACCGCTTACACCCGAAGGTCCGCTGGCGCTGCCCGGCAAATACCAAGTCGTGCTCACTGTGGACGGCAAATCCTATCGCGCACCGTTGAACGTTTTGCCTGACCCACGCGTCCCCATCGACCAGAACGCACTCGCCGAAGGTTTGGCCTTCTCACGCGATGTCGGCACAGCGCTTCAACAAGTCTGGCAAACCCATGGCGAAGTGGATGCGGTGCGCAACCAGCTCGATGACGCAGAGAAAAAAGCCGGCAGCAACACCCCGCTGCATGAAGAGATCGACAGCTTCCGCAAGAAGACCGATCCACTCGTCTCCGGGGATAGCGAAAACTCCACCAACCTCGAAGCCATGAACGATGCGCTCACCGCCATCGCCAGCGACGTGGAAGGCGCCGATCGTGCCCCGACCGATGGACAGCGGCAGGCGTTTGCCGAATACAAGGCGAATCTCGACAAGGCCGCTGCGCAATGGCAATCCATTCGCAGTGCAGATCTGCCCGCGCTCAACGCAAAACTGCACGCGGCAAACATCAAAGCCATTGCGGTGCCGGCGGCGAATCAACTTCACGCCGAAGGACCGGCTGATTCGGATGACGTTCCCTAGTTCAGTGGGATATCAGCTTCGAACTTGCCATGGACTCCGCCCTTCGCCGAAATGACGACGTGCCAACGATCGAACATCGGCATGTAGCACGTAGGCTGGGATGAAAATCCCAGCTTTGTTTTTGGATGGCGATGCTGGAATTTCGTCCCAGCCTACGTGGGGCACTCGATAAAAATGACTTGTTGTGCTAGTCATAATTTGGCTAAAATTATGACTACGTCTGATGACTAGAGAGCGACGATGGAAGGCAACCAGGTTTCCAAGTCTGAATTCAAGGCAAGGGCGCTTGAATTCTTCCGACAGATTGAGGCCTCCGGCGAGAGTGTGGTTGTGACCGATCACGGCAAGCCCGCCTTGGAAGTTCGTCCGTATCGCGGGGGCGACCGCAATCCACTTGACGTGCTACGCGGCTCGGTTATCCGTTATAGCAACCCGATGGCGTCGGTAGGGGTAGCGTGGGAGGCGGCGCGGTGATCGTTCTCGATACGCATGCGCTGGTTTGGTGGGTAAACGGCGATGATGCTCTGAGTACAAAAGCCAGAAAGGCTATTGAGCGTGAGCTGGATGGCGGTGAGATCGTGATTTCCGCCATCTCAGCCTGGGAAATCGCGATGCTGGTAGAGCGCGAAAGGCTTGTGCTGTCGATGGATGTCGAGAGCTGGCTTAGTACGGTGGCGCAAATCGAGGCGGTTCGTTTTATTCCTGTGGACGTCGAAATGGGTGTGAAGTCAGTAAATTTGCCCGGTGAATTTCATAATGATCCAGCCGACCGCATGATTGTAGCGACTGCACGCAAGCTGGCTGTTCCACTCGTGACGCGCGACGAAAAAATTCGCAGCTACAAGCATGTCAAAACCATCTGGTGATCAGGCCTTGCGAGATGACACGTAGGCTGGGATGAAAATCCCAGCTTTGTTTTTGGATGGCGACGCTGGGATTTCATCCCAGCCTACGTGGTGCGGGCGGTGGTTCTTGTGCCTAAAACTCCGTCCGGGTGATGCGCGCGGTGTGCTGCGCAGCAGCAGCCCCTCGAATGGCGTCACCGTTGTAACCATTCTTCCCATGTATTTGAGCTAGAGTCGGGCGGTCCGCTTATGCGGCATATTGTCTCAAGCGAGCCATGGGGAAACGAGCATGACAGTAGTGCCTGAATCTGTACCGGCGTCAGGGGGAGCGACGTCAGGTTTGTTGGCAAGGGAACGCACCATCGCAGGACCTCGTTTCAATCGCTGGTTCGTGCCGCCGGCGGCGTTGGCCATCCATTTGTGCATCGGCATGGCTTACGGTTTTTCGGTGTTCTGGCTGCCGATGAGCAAGCTGGTGCCGGGTGCACCGAGTTGCGAAAGCCTTGGCTTTTTCGCGCAGTTGTTTGCCGCGTCGTGCAATTGGACGGTGCCTGCCGTCACGCATATCTTTGAAACCTTCATCGCCATGCTCGGTATTTCCGCCGCAATCTGGGGTGGATGGCTGGAGCATGCCGGGCCGCGCAAGGCCGGCTTTATCGCAGCGTTGTGCTGGGGCGGTGGCCTGGTGATCGGTGGCATCGGTGTGTCGATGCATCAGTTGTGGCTGGTGTTTCTCGGCTGCGGTGTACTCGGCGGCATTGGCCTGGGGTTGGGTTACATCACGCCGGTATCCACCTTGATCAAATGGTTCCCGGATCGCCGGGGTCTGGCGACCGGCTTCGCCATCATGGGTTTTGGCGGTGGCGCCATGATCGGTGCGCCGATCGCCGTGGCGTTGATGGCACGTTTTGCCCACGGTGAAGTGGCGGGCGTTGCCAGCACCTTGATGGTGATGGGTATTCTTTATTTCATTGCCATGGTTGCCGGTGCGTTCGGTTTCCGCGTGCCGCCCACCGGCTGGAAGCCGTTGGGTTGGACGCCGCCGCCGGCGACCAACACGCTGATCACGACCAAGCACGTGCATCTGAATGTCGCGTGGAAA
The DNA here is from genome assembly GCF_035277725.1 of Dyella sp. GTDB lineage: Bacteria > Pseudomonadota > Gammaproteobacteria > Xanthomonadales > Rhodanobacteraceae > Dyella_B. The sequence goes on from NZ_DATEJY010000223.1 coordinate 10,918, forward strand.
ACCCCGCAGTTCTGGATGTTGTGGATTGTGCTGTGCATGAACGTGACGGCGGGTATCGGTGTGCTCGCCATGGCCAGCCCGATGTTCCAGGAGGTTTTCGGCGCGCGTCTGTTGGGCGTCACGACGGCTACCGCATTGACGGTGGCGCAGAAGGCGTCGATCGCAGCGGCGGCAGCCGGCCTGGTGGGTCTGATCAGCCTGTTCAACAGCCTTGGCCGTATCTTGTGGGCGTCGGCGTCGGATTTCCTTGGGCGCAAGAACACGTATGTAGTGTTCTTCGTGCTCGGCATCCTGCTGTATTGCAGCCTGCCTTCGCTGGGACACATGGGGCTGGCCGGTGTGTTCATCATTGCGGTGTGCGTGATCCTCTCCATGTACGGCGGCGGCTTTTCCACCGTACCGGCTTACCTGGCGGATATTTTCGGTACACAAATGGTCGGCGCCATCCACGGCCGCCTGCTGACGGCATGGTCGGTGGCGGGCGTTATCGGGCCGTTCTTGATTGCCGCGCTGCGCCAGGCGCAATTGGATGCCGGTGTCGCCAAGAACCTGGTGTACGACCGCACGCTCTACATCCTGGCCGCCTTGCTGTTGATTGGCCTTATCGCCAATTTAATGGTCAGGCCGGTCAAGGAAGCGCACCATATGACCGACGAGGAACTTGCGCGCGAGCGTTCGCTGCAGCACGAAGCGCATGTGACGGCGAATGTTGATCAGGCGGCACGTGGTGGCTTCGGCATTGTGGGTGTCATCGCGTGGGCACTGGTGGGCATTCCATTCCTGATTGGCGTGTGGATCGCGCTGAGCAAGGCGGCCGCGTTGTTTTGATGCGCGGCCTGCTCCCTCCCCTGCGTGCAGTAGGGGAGGGAGCAATAAAGAAAACCGGTGAGGATTGATTGGTGATGAAACCCGCAAAAGCCATCGCATCGCTGCCGCCGATCGATGACAGGATCCGCGACGCCGTACTCGATGTCACCGCCAGGCTGAAAGATCAACCCGGCGCGTTGCTCCCCATCCTGCACGGCGTGCAGAACGCCTTGGGTTACGTCCCCGAAGAAACCATCCCGCTGATCGCGCGCGAACTCAACCTGTCGCGCGCCGACGTGCATGGCGTGGTCACGTTCTATCACTACTTCCGCACGCATCCGGCCGGCCAGCGCATCATCTATCTGTGCCGCGCGGAATCCTGTCAATCGATGGGCGCGGCCAAGCTGGAGCAGCATGTGAAGCAGCGGCTGGGCGTGGATTTCCATCAAACCACCGTAGACGGCACATTCACGCTGGAACCCGTGTATTGCCTCGGCAACTGCGCGTGCTCGCCGGCCATGATGGTGGATGGTCAATTGAAAGGCCGCATGACGCCGGAAAGCTTCGATGCATGGCTGCTGTCGGAGGCGAAATGAGCGTTACTGTTTACGTGCCGTGCGATGCCAGCGCCGTGTCGCTAGGCGCCGATGCCGTGGCCAAGGCGATCGAATGCGAAGCCGGTTCGCGCAACCTTGACGTGCATATCGTGCGCAACGGTTCGCGTGGCCTGTACTGGCTGGAACCGATGGTGGAAGTGGCAACGCCTGCCGGCCGCGTTGCGTACGGCCCGGTGCAAGTGACCGACGTGATGGGTCTGTTCGATGCCGACTTTCTGCATGGCGGTGTAGATGTGTTGAAGCTTGGACTCACCGAGGAAATTCCTTGGTTGAAGAGCCAGCAACGCCTTACCTTTGCGCGCGTCGGGGTGATCGATCCGCGCAGCCTGGATGATTACCTGGCGCATGATGGTTATCGCGGACTTGCTGCGGCATTGAAAATGGAACCGGCGGCAATCGTGCAGGCCGTTACCGATTCGGGCCTGCGCGGCCGTGGTGGCGCCGCGTTCCCAGCCGGCATCAAGTGGAAGACTTGCCTGGATGCAAGCGCCGACCAGAAATACATCGTCTGCAATGCGGACGAGGGCGATTCCGGCACGTACTCCGACCGCATGATCATGGAAGGCGATCCGTTCGTGCTGATCGAAGGCATGACCATCGCTGGGCTGGCAGTAGGCGCCACGCGTGGCTATATCTATCTGCGCGTCGAATACCCGCACGCGCAACGCGCGCTGCAAGCGGCCATCGATACCGCCAAGGCGCGCAGTTATCTCGGCGACAATATCTGCGGCAGCGGCAAAGCCTTCCATCTGGAAGTGCGCATGGGCGCAGGCGCTTACATCTGCGGCGAAGAAACCTCGCTGCTGGAAAGCCTGGAAGGCAAACGCGGACAGGTGCGTTTCAAGCCACCGTTGCCGGCGATCCAGGGTTTGTTCGGCAAACCCACGGTGATCAACAACGTGATCACGCTGGCGACGGTTTCGATCATTCTCGATCGTGGCCCCGCGTTCTATCGCGATTACGGTACGGGCAAATCACGCGGTACGCTGCCGCTGCAGCTGGCCGGCAATGTAAAGCAGCCGGGATTGGTGGAACGCGCTTTCGGCCTTAGCTTGCGCGAGCTGATCGAAGGTTACGGCGGCGGTACTGCGACGGGTCGCCCCGTGCGCGCGGTGCAGGTCGGCGGTCCGTTGGGTGCGTACATCCCCGCATCGCAATTGGATACACCGATCGATTACGAAGCCTTTGCCGCCATTGGCGGCATGGTGGGCCACGGCGGCGTGGTGGTGTTCGACGATACGGTCGACATGGCGGCGCAGGCGCGTTTCGCGATGGAGTTCTGCGCGATCGAATCGTGCGGCAAGTGCACGCCGTGTCGTATCGGTTCTACGCGCGGGGTGGAAGTGATCGATCGCATCGTGGCGGGTGATGCGGCGGAGAAGGCGCGCAATGAAGTGTTGTTGCGTGATCTGTGCCAGACCATGGTGGCCGGTTCGCTGTGCGCGCTGGGTGGCATGGCGCCGTTTCCGGTGTTGAGTGCGCTGGATCATTTTCATGAGGATTTTGCGCGTGAGAAGCAGCAAGAACCATCATGATGTCTTTGCTCGTCGCCCCGGCGCAGGCCGGGGTCCAGCGACTTTCGTGGGTTGAAAGTCACTGGGTCCCGGCTTTCGCCGGGACGACGGATCGGGTTTGTCCAACTGTTTGCCAGTTGGGTCATGTGATGCATCGGAGGTAGTCAAACATGCTGTCCATCGTCGACATCGACCGCGGCACCCCCGCCGTTACCTCGGACAAGCAGGTCGCGCTGGAAATCGACGGCCGCAGCATCCGCGTGCCGGAAGGCACGTCCGTGATGCGCGCCGCCTCGCAAGCCGGCATCAACATTCCCAAGCTGTGCGCCACCGACATGCTGGATGCCTTCGGCTCCTGCCGCCTGTGCCTGGTCGAAATCGAAGGTCGCAAGGGTTATCCCGCATCGTGCACCACGCCGGTGACGGAAGGCATGAAGGTCACTACGCAAACGCCCAAGCTGGCCGAGATCCGCCGCGGCGTGATGGAGCTGTACATCTCCGACCATCCGCTGGATTGCCTGACCTGTCCGGCCAACGGCCATTGCGAATTGCAGGATATGGCCGGCGTGGTGGGCCTGCGCGAAGTGCGCTACGGCTACGACGGCGAAAATCACGTTTTTGCTAGGACGAAAAGCGGCGAGGTCAACCCGCTTTTTGCGCCCAAGGACCAATCCAACCCGTACTTCACCTTCGATCCATCCAAATGCATCGTCTGCTCGCGCTGCGTGCGCGCATGCGATGAAGTGCAGGGCACGTTCGCGTTGACCATTCAAGGGCGCGGCTTCGGCTCCAAGGTGTCAGCCAGCCAGGACAACGTGTTTCTGGATTCCGAATGCGTATCGTGCGGTGCCTGCGTGCAGGCATGTCCCACCGCAACATTGTCGGAAAACTCGTTGATCGAGCTTGGCCAGGCCGAACACAGCATCGTCACCACCTGCGCCTATTGCGGCGTGGGCTGCAGTTTCCGCGCCGAGATGAAAGGCGAGGAGGTCGTGCGCATGGTGCCGAACAAGGACGGCCACGCCAATCATGGCCACTCCTGCGTGAAAGGGCGCTTTGCCATCGGCTACGCCACGCATCCCGATCGCATCAACATGCCGATGATCCGCCAGAAGATCACCGATCCTTGGCGCATCGTCAGCTGGGACCAGGCGATTGCGCATGTCGCCAGCGAGTTCAAGCGGCTGCAGGACAAATATGGCAGGTTCTCGATTGGCGGCATTACCTCCTCGCGCTGCACGAATGAAGAAACCTATCTGGTGCAGAAACTGGTGCGTGCCGGTTTCGGCAACAACAACGTGGATACCTGTGCACGCGTCTGCCATTCGCCCACCGGTTACGGCTTGAAGTCGACCTTGGGCGAATCGGCCGGCACGCAGGATTTCGATTCGATCCGCTACACCGACGTGGTGCTGGTGATCGGCGCCAATCCCACCGATGCGCATCCGGTGTTCGGCTCGCAGATGAAGCAGCGCCTGCGCGCGGGCGCCAAGCTGATCGTGATCGATCCACGCCGCATCGACCTGGTGCGCACGCCGCATATCAAGGCGGACTATCACTTGAAGCTGCGGCCCGGCACCAACGTGGCCATGCTCAATGCCCTGGCGCACGTGATCGTTACCGAGGGGCTGGTCGACGAGGCCTTTGTCGCAGCGCGCTGCGAAAAGCCTGCCTTCGACAAGTGGCGCGCGTTCGTTGTACGAGAAAACCATAGCCCCGAAGCGATGGAAGCCGAAACCGGTGTGCCTGCAGCGATGATCCGCAGCGCGGCCCGTCTATACGCCACCGGCGGCAACGCGGCGATCTATTACGGCCTGGGCGTCACCGAACACTCGCAAGGCTCCACCGCCGTGATGGGCATCGCCAACCTCGCCATGGCCACCGGCAACATCGGTCGCGAAGGCGTGGGTGTGAATCCGTTGCGCGGGCAGAACAACGTGCAGGGTTCGTGCGACATGGGTTCGTTCCCGCACGAGTTTCCCGGCTATCGCCACGTAGGCGATGCGACAGTGCGTGCATCGTTTGAAGCGGCCTGGGGCGTGCATCTGCATGACGAACCGGGCTTGCGCATTCCCAATATGTTCGAGGCCGCCATCGACGGCAGCTTCAAGGGTTTGTACATCGAAGGCGAAGACATCGCACAATCCGATCCCAATACGCAGCACGTGACGGCTGCATTGGAGGCAATGGAATGCGTGGTGGTGCAGGACCTGTTCCTCAACGAGACCGCCAAATTCGCGCATGTATTCCTGCCTGGCTGCTCGTTCCTGGAAAAAGACGGCACCTTCATCAATGCCGAACGCCGCATTTCACGCGTGCGTAAAGTGATGGAGCCTAAGAACGGCTACGCGGATTGGGAGGTCACCCAACTGCTGGCCAATGCGATGGGTTATTCCATGCACTACACGCATCCCTCCGAGATCATGGACGAGATTGCGCGCCTCACGCCTACCTTCCAGGCCGTGAGCTTCGAGAAGCTCGAACGCCTCGGTTCGATCCAATGGCCCTGCAATGAAGAACATCCGGAAGGCACGCCAGTGATGCACGTTGGCGAGTTCGTGCGTGGCAAAGGCCGTTTCATGCTCACCGAGTACGTGCCGACGTCGGAGAAGGTCAACGCAGCGTATCCGTTGATTCTCACCACCGGCCGTATCCTCAGCCAATACAACGTGGGCGCGCAGACGCGCCGCACCGCCAACGTGGCGTGGCATGACGAGGATCGCCTGGAAATCCATCCGCACGATGCGGAGGAACGCGGCATCGGCGAAGACGATTGGGTAGGCATCGAAAGCCGCGCTGGGCAGACCGTGTTGCGTGCACGCATTTCCGAGCGCATGCAGCCGGGCGTGGTGTATACGACGTTCCATTTCCCCGGTTCCGGAGCCAACGTCATCACCACCGAGAACTCGGACTGGGCTACCAACTGCCCCGAATACAAGGTCACGGCCGTGCAGGTGACGCGCGTCAATCAGCCTTCCGAATGGCAGCAGCGTTACCAGGCATTCTCTCAAACGCAACAGGCTTTGTTGGATGCAGCCGAAACGTCCTGATTCCATCGGCCTTGATCAAGGTCGCGGCTATGTAACGCGCCAGGTGGATCGCTATCGTCGCGGCGAGCACGAGCTGGTGAGCGATGCCATTACCGAAGAAGTGCCGGTGGCGATGCTCTACAACGACGTGCCGTTCGCCGTGATGATGGTGACGCCATTGAATCTCGAGGATTTCGCGCTGGGCTTTTCGTTGAGCGAAGGCCTGGTGGCGAAGCCGGAAGATCTCTTGTCGATGGAAGTGCGCCCGCGCCTGGAGGGCGTGGAGTTGGCGATGCACGTGGCATCCGACACCGTCAGTCAACGCACCGGCGAAGGTGGCGAGCGCTTGCTACCCGGACGCAGCGGTTGCGGCCTGTGCGGTGCGCGCATGCTGGAAGATGCCGTGCGCCATCCTGCTCCTGTAGGGCATGGACCGCGCATCGAAGCTGCCGCGCTGGAACGTGCCTTGGATGCGTTGCAATCCATGCAACCGATCAACAGCGCGACTGGCTCCGTGCATGCCGCAGCCTGGATCGACGTTGACGGCAGCATCGTGCTGGTGCGCGAAGACGTCGGCCGCCATAACGCCTTGGATAAATTGATCGGCGCCATGGTGAACGCACGCCTCGATTCGCAGCAAGGTTTTCTGCTCGTCACCAGTCGCGCGAGCTATGAAATGGTCACCAAAGCCGCCAGCGCCGGCATCACCGTGATGGCGGCGATTTCCGCGCCGACTGCGCTGGCCATCCACCTGGCCGAAAGTACGCACATGACGCTGATTGGTTTTGCGCGACCGGGCGGTTATGTCGTCTACACCCATCCGCAGCGCTTGCTGCACGCTGCAGGAGCAACGGCATGAATATCGAACGTCTGGTGGCGATGGTGAATGACATCGGCCGTTACTTTGCCGCCGAGCCGGATGAGGCGTTGGGTGTGGCGGGGATTGCCGATCACCTGAAGCGTTTCTGGGAACCGGGGATGCGCAAGCAGATCGTGGCGCATCTGGCAGCCGGCGGCGAAGGTTTGGAACCGCTGGCGAAAAAAGGGATTGCGCGATTGGCGGAGATCGACAGTAAGCTGCATGCATGAGCCGAAAGGCGAACCTCAACGCCGTTGAGCGCATCACGCCACGTTGGGGTTCGGCCACGCCTCACCCCAACCTACAAAATCACGCCAGCCGTAGGCTGGGATGAAATCCCAGCATCAATGACCCCCACCGAAGCTGGGGTTGCATCCCGGCCTGCGACTTCGATTAAGGCGCATCCAAGACCAGAAGGTGCTTCAATCGAGTGGGAAAAGCTGACGGCATAAGTGTCATTGTCTGATAACACAGGCATGGCTCTTTCGCTACGGTCATAGCAACCGGTCAGCCAACGCAAAGCCCATGCAACAGCCCACCCCCACCTGCGGTTACAGCGCGCCACCTTCAACGCCACGTGTCATTCGCCTGCGTGAGCTAGGCCTCGAGCAAGTCCATCACGTACTGACACCATCCTATGCCTGGCTTGATATGCGTTCGACCGTGGAATCGTTGCTCTCCACGGGTAAGCCATGCCGTGACTCGCGATGCTTCGGAGCGGAAATGCTGGTCGAAGAAGTCCAGTGGTCGATGGGCGAGCGCGGTAGGTACTATCCGACGATGCGTCAGCAGGATCTTCGCATGGAAGCCTGTCGAAGGCTTCTTCATTACGGCGACTTCGTAGTACTGGGGCGTGCCTTCGACCGGATAGTCGACATCGACAGCGATGCGAGTCGACCCGAGCATCGGCGTTGGGTCATTACCGGCTTTGGGCGCACGGCAGACAATGCACACGCATTGTTGTGGCATGTGGAGGAAATTGAGCGGCGGGAGCGGGCGAGGACGGCGGTGAGGATGCTACCTCCCCTCATGGTCACACCCGACGATCAATTCAACGAAGACTACGCCAACCTTTGGCATTGGTCCGTGCTCAATCATAGGCAGGCTCCCCCCGCGACGGCATCGCAATCTGAACTTGATGCGTATCGCAACGAACAACTTCGTGCCAATTCGCAGGAATGGCACGATTACGGTGTGCGTCGAAGTGAAATGATCCCAACGACCGTCACGATGAAAGAGTTCAATCCGAAGACTGATACGCTCATCGTGAATAGCGAAGCCGAGGCAGGGCGCATGCTGCGTGGAATACTTGGTCCAAGCGCAGATGGCGCGATTTCATTGAATCCGAGCCTTGATGCTGGCAGGGTGGCATATTCGACGCATCCTTTTGCCAACCGAGACGGTATCAGCACAAGCGGAATGGATGTCGTAGGTAGGATATTGATTGCTGATCCCGAAAAATTCAAAAGTGCTGTGGGAGCGTATGGTATGTACGTGCAGCAGCAGAATGGCGGCTATAACAGCGATTCACTTCATGCGGCGCGCGAGGCTTACTTGCCGGAAGGCTTTCAGACGCGAGTGCGTGCCGAGCGTACCTACGTGGCGGTACAGGGTGTGCTGGATTTGGCTTCTTTATATACTGATGTAAGGAAAAATTACGGAGATCTTTCAAAAATTGGTCAGGTCATGGTCTACAAGGATTCGGAATCTAACAAGCAATATTTCGAGGTTATAAAAAATAACGCAAACTCCGGGCCTTCACGAGTCCTTAGTAGTGACGATTACTATCAGGACATTATGATGGGCATGCGAGATGCGAAATAAGTTTCGCTTCATGGCAATTTTTTCTGCGGCCATACTGGTGGCGGTGTCTTCCGGGCTGGTTGTTTCAAGTAAATATTCAAAATCCCTGGCGTTGCGGTGGTTTATTAGTTACGCGCAAGGAGATGATGCCGATGCGCGGCGGGCTGCGGAACGCCTGCGATGGCTTGACAGTAAACGCTCTGCCTATGCGCTAGCCCAAATGGCGATGTCTGACGCTTTCTCAATGACAGGAAGGCAAAGAACCGAAACCCTTGGTCACTCGCTTTCCGCTTTGGAGAAGAGGGGCCCGTATGGCGATGATGGCTATTGGTTTTTCTGGCGAGAGGCTGCTCTCGCATCTTTGCTTGGTGATCGTGAAAAAGCGAAAAGATACTTGCACGAAGCATGTGGCCGAAACCGTGAAAAGGCAGGCCTTGATGACAAGGCTTGTCTGAATGAGGCGTATCGTTCAAGCAAAGAATCAATGCTTCGTTCCACGGTTCTTCGGCACGACGCCATGCGTCTCTATGAAGTCGTGGAAGTGGCTCGTGTCGTTGGTGGGCTTGACAACGACGAGATTGTCTTTGATGAGGCGTTGGTGATGATTGCCTTTAATACAGGCGAAGCTATTGAAAAGCGCGGCGAGCTTTTCAAAGATGGAAAAATGACGCCGAAGCGTGTCGAGGAGTTTGATAAGGTCTTGCGACTCAGCGAGGAACCTATCGCACCCTTCACGATCCAGTCTGCGACATCATCCGTGTCTGCATTGTAATAAAGCCTCAAACTTGCGCAGCGTAGGCTGGGATGAAATCCCAGCATCAATGACCCCAACCGAAGCTGGGGTTGCATCCGACTACTAGCGCTATATGAACCACGACATCGCCCAGCCAGATGCCACGTTAGGGTTCGGCTGTGCCTCACCCCAACCTGCAAAATCACCTGGCGCTGATAAAAAGCCGCCGCCGGCATGCACACGTGCCGGCGGCGGTAACGGGGACAAGCAAACATCGGCGAGGCTTGCGTGTCGCTGGGGAAGCGTCAGAAGTTGGCGCGGAATACGAGTTCGTAGCGGCGGTCGGTCATGAACAAGGCACGCGTGTACAGCCGCCAGTCGGTGAAGCCGTTGATGTAGGTGGTGGGGCCCATCAGCACCTTCTGTTCGGTGTTGGTGAGGTTGTTCATCTGCAGGCCCAACTGCAGGTTCTTGTTGATGTGATAGAAGATCGACGCATCCAGTTGGCCCGAGGCGGCGTTCCACATCGGCAGGTAGGTGTCGCCCGAATCGACCGGCGTGATGAGGTAGCGGCTGCGCCACGACCAAGCCAGGCGCGCGGACCAGTTGCCGCGTTCATACATGCCGGTGACGTTGTAGTTGTGCGGCGACAGGCCCTGCATGGGCAGGCCCGGGTTGGTAACCACGTCGCTGGATGGGCACGAGCCGTTGCCATGGTTCGGGTCGCATGACGTGGTGCCTTGCACCTTGCTGCTCTGCAGGAAGGTGTAGTTGGCCTGCACGCCGAGTCCCTTCAGCGCGCCGGGCAGGAAGTCGAAAAATTGCGAGTAACCGAGTTCGGCACCCTTGACGGTGCCCTTGCCGGCGTTGACGGGGCCGCTCACCGCCACCGGTACGCCGTCGATGATCTGCGTGTGCACTTCGGTAGTGACGTAGTTGGAGATGTTCTTTTTGAACACCGTGGTGTACAGCTCGCCGGTGGGCGCGAAATACCATTCCAGCGCGGCATCGAACTGGTTGGCCTCCATCGGCTTCAGCGTGGGATTGCCGCCCGTGCTGGCGTTGAAGCCGGCGAGCCTTGCCTGCTGGCCGCCGCCGGCTGCGGTCCATGACGTACCGATCACCATGTACGAGTTGAGCTGGCTGATGGTGGGGCGGGTAATGGCCTTGGAGGCTGCCAGGCGCAACTGCAGGTCATCCGTCAGCTTGAAGCGCAGGTTAAGGCTGGGCAGCAGGTTGTGATAGCTGTAGGCGCCATTGATCGGTGTGGTGGCGCCGTTGAACAGTGCCATCTGCGCGGGCGTGATGCCCACGGGATTCTGGATGGTGTCGGACGACGGGTAGGTGACGGAGCCGTTCGCATTCAAACTGGTGCGCACGAAGCGCATGCCGATATTGCCATCGACGGGAATGCCCAGCGCCGTGTCATTGCCGAAGTACAGCGAGGCATAGGCGGCTTGGGTCGATTCATGCATGTAGTCCGCGCTCATGCCCGAACCAGGGGTGCATACACTGCCTTGGGCGGTGCTGAAGATCTGCGGACACCAGCCGCCGGCACCACCGTTCATTTCAAGCGCACGCAGCGCCGGAATCGCGCCGTAGTAGTTCCCCACCAGCGCCATGGTGGGAAACACCAGCGTGCTCGGCAGCCTGGTTTGTCCGCGGAAGAAGTTGCTGAAGGTGAACTGCTGCTCCATCCATGCCGGCACGTTGTTGGTCCAGTCCAGCGAAGCAGGGCCGGTGTAGCCGCCTTGCCAGACCTGGCTGATCGGCCCCCAGTTGTAGCTGCTGCTGTTGTTGCTGCTGTAGGTGTTGTGGCTGGTGAAGCGCACGCCGACGCGGAAGTACTGCAGCCAGTTGCTGTCCTGGAAGTTGTATTCGAGATCGGTACGCACCGCGCGCAGCATGGCGTAGTCGTATTCGAGGTGGTCCAGTGCCGCGCCGAGATAGTAGTTGGCGTAGTTGGTCAGGCTGTTGGGGTTGCTGGTGTTCGACGGGATGTACTTGTACGTGCTGTTGTTGAGCAGTGTCAGGCTCGGCGCGCCGCTGCCTATGCTCACCTCGGACGGCGGCATGTAGAACTGGTTGTACACCGTGAAGTCCAGGGTGTTGGCGGTGGACTTGACCAGCTGTATCCCGCCCGACCAGATCATGTTGTCGTTGATGTTGTACTTGAACGTGTTGGTCCAGTCGGTAGTGCGCACGAACTGGGTCTGCTGGCGAGTAAGCGCGTAATAGTTGGGGCCGCCGATCGGCGGGTAGCCGGTGTTCAACGTGGCCTTGGCTGGCCCGGTACCGCCGCCTTGCCACGACGCGGACACCATGTCGCCGTTCTCATACACGCCGTTGTCATAGCTAAACGCCGTACCCGGCACCGGGATCATGTTGTAGTAGTTGCCCTCGTTGGCCTGCACCTCGTGTTCCTGCCACTGCAGGCTGTAATTGGAGCGGAAAAAGCGAGAGTCGAACTCCAGGTTGTTGGTCGGCCGCCATTGGAAGGCGGCATAAATGCCAGTGCGCCTGCGCTGCAGGTCCATCTGGTAATAGTTGATGTCGCCGGGAATGGCCACGTTGCCCGCGGTAGTGGTGGGTTCGCACGGGCAGTTGCCGAGATTGTTCTGAGGTTCGAGCAGGTAGGGATTGACCTGGATGCCATCCGTGCGCGAGGCCAGTTCGGAGAACGACACGTCGAACAGCACGCCGAATTCACCGAGGTTTTCGGTCTTCCAGCGGTTGCTGTACAGGAACGATGCGGATGGTTTGCTCCGCTTGGACATGTCGCCTTTATTGATGCCGGTCGAGAAGGCTGCGACCTGGCCTGGCGCGTCAAATGGCATGCGCGTGCGCAGATCCACCGTGCCGCCGATGCCGCCTTCGATAAGCTCCGCGGACGGGTTCTTGTAGACGTCCACGCCTTGCATCAGCTCCGCCGGCACGTCTTCGAAGCTCAGCGCACGGCCATTGTTGGCCGAGAAGCTTTCGGCGCCGTTGAGCAAGCTGGCGACGTAGGGGAGGCCGCGAATCAACACGCCACTACCTTCGGCGGAGGGGTGATCCGGATCGTCATCGGCCAGATAGTGGTCGACTGTCACGCCGCTGATGCGCTGCAGGGTTTCGGTCACGCTGCGGTCGGGCAGGGCGTTGATGTCGGTGGCGGTCACCGAGTCGATGATCTGGTCGGCGTTCTGTTTCAGTGATTGCGACGACTCCAGGCTGGCGCGGATGCCGGTGACGGTAACGCCGGCGAGGTTCTTGATGTCGTTGGGTTGCTCGGTTTTTTTCTTCCTGGCGGGATCGGCCTTGGCATCGGTGGTAGCTGGTTTTTGCGCGGTTGCGTCGGCGGCAGGGCCGGTGTTTTGTGTTTGCGCCAAGGCCATGGCCGGTACGTCCAGCAGCGCCAAACCCAAGGCGATGGCAACGGCCAGTCGACGGCCGGACAACGAAACAGTGGCAGATGGATACGCGCCACGCTGCAACCCCAAAGCTTGCCTCTTGCTCTTCATCTTCGACACTCCCCTCGTCGGTATGCAAAGGCCGTTGCTGGCGTGTACCAGCCGGCTTATGTGTTTTTCATCGTCATGCCGGACCTGGCCCGTGAAACATTCGGCAAGGCGCCCCCCGGCGCCCGCCTTGGGCTTGGCGTAGTGGATATGACGGGTTATGCAGGCACAATTACGAAACAACGGATGAACTTTAATGATTTTTCGTTTGCATTCGCCGCATTGGGTTAGCGCTACCAATCCCATGATTTATGG
>NZ_DATEJY010000224.1:0-27136 GCF_035277725.1 Dyella sp.
AAAAAAATCTACAAGACGCGAGCACGGCAAAGGTTTAGCTTTAGGCGACCTTCCAAACGGGACGCGACGCCATGAACACCCAGCTGAGCCAGGGCAGCACCATCATTCCCGGCATGCGCTATCGCGATGCGCACGCCGCCATTGAATGGCTATGCAAGGCATTCGGTTTCGAAAAGCATGCTGTGTATGAGAACGAACACGGCCGCGTGATGCATGCGCAGCTGGTGTACGGCGGCGGCATGGTGATGCTTGGCGACGTCGATCCGGATGGTTTCGGCCAATACATCGCGCAGCCCGATGAGATCAACGGACGCGAAACACAGTGTGCGTGTGTGACAGTCAAGGATTGCAGAGCGCACTACGAGCGCGCCAAGACGGCGGGTGCGGAAATCATCGAGGACTATGCGGAGAAGGAGTATGGCGGTGCGGGTTATGCGTGCCGCGATCCGCAGGGGCATTTGTGGTGGTTCGGGAGTTACGACCCGTGGCAGGTCGCCTAGTTCGTAGGTTGGGGTGCGAACCCCAACGCTCTTGCGTTCGGGCAGAACACGTTGAGGTTCGCACCCCAACCTACGCGTTCGGGCCTCCCCTGCTACACGCAGGGGAGGGAACGGTCATAAGCGTCTTACGAACACTTCTCGTTCTTGGCAGCGTGATAACCCGCAGCCTGCGCATCCGCCGCGCTCATGTACTTGCCTTCCTTGGTCTTGCCGTACCACTTGCTGCCTTGGCAGTGATAGGTCTTGGTCTTGGAACCGGTGTTCACCCATACCTGGCCCGCACCGCCACCGGCGGCCGGCGCAGCGGCCAGTTCCGGCATCGCCTTCGTCTTGGTTGCAGCGGTAGGCGCAGCGGCGGGTGCTGCTGCAGGGGCAGCGGCCGGCGTGCTACTGGCAGCATTGCCAGCCGACTTGTCGATGCCCTTGTGGCCATGGCAGGCACCCTTGGTGGTGCTTACCGTCTGTGTGGTGCCGTCTTTGCAGTGCACCGTCATGCTGCCCGCAGCGGCGGGAGCTTCCTGTGCGAAAACCGGAGCCGCCATCAGTGCGGCGGCCAGTACTGCGATCAATCCGAACGATTTCATGTGAGTCCCTCCAGCGTTTGATTTGCCGAAAAAGGAAGCGCCGTCCGTGATGAACGGGGTTCCCCTATGTGTCGTCCCATTTCAGGACGACACCCCTAAGCGCCAATCACCGACAGCGCCCGCGGCGGCAACTATGCCTGAAAACAAGTCACCCAACATGACAGCCCGGTCGCGCTAATGGCTCTGGTTTACCTTCAGTTTCGCCTCGGCCTGCGGCCTCGCCACGGCGTACATCTGCCAGCTGATGTCCTTGAACAAGCCGAAGCGATCGTCGCCCACCTTGTACAAATCGAAGTGCGTGCGATCCGGAATGAAACGAATGTCGGAATGCGCGCCGAGGCCATCCAGCACCGTCTTCAGCCGATGCGCCGCACCATCCAGGTAGAACGTATCGGCGGTGCCTACATAAAGATGGATCTTGCCGTCCAGATCAGGCTTCAACGCCGGCCAATTCATTTGCAGGCGGTTGGCGATGTCGTAGTGATCGTGCCAGTACGCCACCACCTGCGGGTCGACATCACCGGTGTCGCGGTTGAACATCTGCTCCGGCCGGCCGTCCTTGCCGCGCGGCGAAAACACCCATTCGAATGAAGCCAGCTGTCCGCCGTACGGCCCCAGCACGCGCTCCATCTTTGCGAACTGCTCGAACGTGCCAACCACCTTGCCCTTGTCGCGCACCAGCGGCCACGGTGTGCCATCGGGCTTGTGATAGACGTTGGCATTCGGCGCATACAGATCCGGACCGGTGAAGTCGTGGAAATCACTGGGATCCGGCGACGTGGACCAGGTACCGCCGAAAATCTTCGGATAGCGCGTCTGCAACCACAGCGTGGCCCAACCGCCCGACGAGTGACCATTGAGGAAGCGTCCGTCGACGTCTGCATCCATGTGGTACTTCGATTCCAGATACGGGATCAGTTCGGTGGTCAGCGCCTGTCCCCACGGACCGTTGTTCACCGAATCGGCGAACTCATGCGTACCGGTGGCGCTGGATTCATCCAGGAACACCCAGATCATCGGCGGCATCTGGCCGCTGGCCATGCCTGCCTGCACGTAAGCCATCGGGCGCAGCAAGCGATCCTTGTTGCCGGTGAAGCCGTGCGTGAAATACACGGTCGGATAACGCGTGTTGGAAGACGCGTCATAGCCTGGCGGCAGCAACACGTAGCCATACATGTGGATGTCGCGTCCCCAGAACTGCGCCAACGCCGGGCTGGTGAAATCGATCGGCTGTGCCTGCTGATGCACGGCCTTTGCCGCATCGCGCAGGTTGGCCGGCATCGAATCCGGAATAGCCCACGGATCCTGCACCGGGACGGTAGCATCCAGCGTGAGAGTTGGAACGTCGCTAGCCGGCAGGTGCACGGTTGTCACGGCGCTGATCAAATCGCCGGCGTCGCGGCCGAGATAGTTGTAGTTGCGATGCACATCGAGCACGGCTTGCACTACATAGTCGCCAGCCGGGAGCTTTGACCATGCATCGGGAAAGGCGCGCATGTCCGCGTCCACGTCGATGGTCTGGCCCGGCACGAGCCGATCGACTTCCTGCGCGGCGATGGCCACTTGCTCAGGGAAGAACGGGTTAGCGTCGATTTCCGTCACCTTGCCGTCTTTTGCTTCGGATTTGGCTGCACTGGCTTGTTCGGCGAACAGCAGCAGGCGGCCCGAAACGGGTTGGGTTTCGTTGTTGGCGAGCTGGATGTGGAAGAAGCGGTGGGTGGAGGCAACCGGCGTTGCTTGCTGTGAGCATGCCGTCAGTAGGCTGAGGCTCAGTAGTGCACCGAGAACAAATGGACGTGTACGCAATGGAAGACTCCCGTTATGTATGTGCAAGCTGGAATGACGTGTAGGTTGGGGTGAGGCACAGCCGAATCCCAACGCCGCGCGTACATCACGCCTGTTGGGGTTCGCGTTCCGCTCACCCCAACCTACATCATGCCCATAATCCGCAAAGCTAATCCGCCTTCACCGGCGTCAAACGCAAATCCTGAAAATCAAAACTGAAATCCGTCAGCGGCGAAATCGGCTCCATGCGCACTTCGCGCACGTGGCCATCCACGTCCAGCGCAAAGTTGACGAACGCATCCGCATTCAAGGCGCGATCATCCCAGCGCACGGTAAAGGTGTCGTGCTGCCATGGCGTCATCGTGCCGATCAACTGCTTGGTCTTGCTGAAGCGCAAACGCAGCTTGCCGCCCTCGTTGCTGATGATGATGTCGCCATACCACGGATCGCGATACGTGCCGGCGTAACTGGCCAGCGGCAGCGAAGGTTTGCTCTTCGTGTCGCGCGCGGCTTCGTGCTTTTTCCAGCTTTCATCCGCATTGCCCTGCGCGTGTTTCACAGCCTTGTCGTACACCGCGACCCAATCCGTCTTGGTGCCTTGATTGAGATAGGCATCCAGCACGCGATACGTCACGGCATTGAACGCCGCGCCCGATTCCTGATTGGTCAATACCACTACACCCAGCTTCAAACCCGGCACCAAGGTGACGCGCGAAACCATGCCCGGCCAGCCGCCGGTATGCCAGGCGAGTTTCTGACCGTGGTAATCGCTCAAGAACCAGCCTTCGCCATAGCCGGAAAAATTCGGCATCAAGGGCTTCAATTCGGGGATCGATGGATCCTTGACCGGAATCGGCGTGAGCATCGTCCACATCTGGTTCTGGCTGTCCTGCGAGAACAGATGCTGCGGCTTGCCATCGCTGCCCACTGCGGAAAGCTCGCCGCCGTTGAGTTGCACATTCATCCATTTCGCCAGATCGTGCACGCTGGCGTAGATACCACCGGCGCCCGGATTATTCGTCCACGCCATGGGCGGTACCGGCTTCAGGTCCTTGAAGTTGTACAGCGCATGGCCGGTGGCGACATCCATGCCGGGTTTCAGATACGTCATGTCGACCAGCGATTCGTCCATGCCGACCGGCTTGAAGATGTGCTCGCGGATGAAATCGGCATAGCTCTGGCCGGAGACGTTTTCGATCACCAGCGTGGCGACGGCGAACAGGATGTTGTCGTACGCATAGTGGCTGCGAAAGCCATTGGCAATCGGCACCTTGGCCAGGTGCTGCACCACTTCCTTGGTGCTGTAGCCGGTCGGTGGCCAGTACAGCAGATCGCCTGCGCCAAGGCTCAAACCGCTGCGGTGCGCCAGCAGATCGCGCACGCGCATATCGTGCGTCACATACGGATCGGACATCTGGAACCATGGCAGGTAATCCGTCACGCGGCCATCCATGTCCAGCTTCTTTTGCTCGGCCAGCATCTGCAGTGCCGCCGCCGTGAACGCCTTGGTATTGGAGGCGATCGCGAACAACGTATGCGCATCCACCTTGTCCGGTTTGCCGGTTTCGCGCAAGCCGTAGCCTTGTTCCAGCACGACCTTGCCATCCTTGACGATCGCCACCGCGATGCCCGGTACGCTGAAGGTCTTGCGCGTGTCGTCCACGTAGGCGCCGAAGTCTTGCAGCATTGGCGGCAAAGCGGACTGTGCATCCGTGTTCGTTGCCGGTGCGGGCGGTGTTTGCCACGCTTGTGTGGAAGCGGCGAAAGCCAGCAAGGCGCAGCAGCCGGTAATGCGCAAGGACAAAAGCGGAAAAGGCATGGAGACTCCCCAGACGGCAAAGGCCGCAGTCTACCTTGGCGGGGCAAAGCCGCCATCTCGGATGGGTAGGTTGGGGTGCGAACCCCAACATGTCGTCCTTGCCGGCATCGCGATGTTGGGGTTCGCACCCCAACCTACGATCACCGCGCGCGATGCGCATCCAGCCACGGCCCCAGCGACACCTGCCAGATGTTGTTGCTGCCGTTATCCCAACTCTCCATCCGCGCCAGCGCCGCCTTGGCCTGTTGCTGGCTCAACGGAAAACTCAGCTCCGTTTGCCGGTCGCTGGTGTAATAGAGCGTGCGCCGGTCGGGCCCGATATGCGCGCCCCATTGGCTCCACTTGCCCGGCTTGCCATTGATGGCCTCGCCCAAATTGATCGGCGTGCCCCAATGATCGCCTTCGCGGAAGGCAATGTAGAAATCGCCCATGTCGCCGGCCTTGGCATTCTGGCTCAGATTGAACACCATGAAGGATTGATCGGGCGCAATCGCCGGATCATGCGTCGACGCCGAAGGATCGCCCACCGCTACCAGGGCAGCCGGTTGATACGCACCCTGCGCGAACGACGAGCTGTAGATATGCATCACGCCCTGCTCGTCCGGATGAATGAAATACAGGCTGCCATCCGCCGCGATGCTGGGCGCATAGGTGCGATCGCTGGCGTTGACTGCATCGGGCAGATGCACCGGTGTGCCCCAGCCATTGCCCTGGCGATCCACGCGCCACAAATGTCCGCCACGCCCCGGATAGACCTTGCCGTGCACCGTCGCCGACAACGCCTCGGCACCGGATTTCACCGGCCGGTTGGAGACGAACACCAGATACGAACCATCCGGCGACATGGCCGGATCGTGATCCAGCCACTGCCCCGAGAACGGCGCGATCACCGGCTTGGACCACACGCCATGCTCGCGCTTCGATACCAGGATCATCGAGCCGACGTCGAAATACACCGTGTCGCCATCCGGCGTAAACGCAGGACACGCTTCGCCTGCCGGTCCCGAAATCACGCCGGGCGCGAACACTTGGGGCTGCGCCATGGAAGCGTCCGTGGCGAACAACGAAGACACTGCGCCAAACATGCCGACTGCGATCATCCACCTCAAAGGCTTGCCGATCATTGCCGTAGTTTCCTGTGGGTTGAGTAGGCGCTATATAGGCTTAGGCGCAAGCCGCCGCATGTCCTTAAAGTCATTCCGGGCAGCGGGCATGCAGGCGCGCAACGCACTACACTGCGCGGATCGCCAACAAGGAGTCTGCGGTGTCTCTGTCTCGCTTCATCCCCCTGGTGCTGCTCGCCGCGTTGATCGGTGCGCTCGTGTTCTGGAACCGGCATGCCGCGCCGCCGGCCAGCATGGAGTCGCACGGCAACGTCACGCTGCCGGCCGTGGGGCACGACAACTGCCCGGCTGCACACACCAATCTGCCGGCCTTCATGCCGCCGGAAGCCTGCGTGACGCTCACCGCGATCCTGCAAGGCGGCCCGTTTCCCTATAGCCAGGATGGCGTGGTCTTCGGCAATTACGAAGGCTTGCTGCCGCCACAGCCGCGCGGCTACTACCACGAATACACGGTAGCCACGCCCGGCGCGCGCGACCGTGGCGCACGCCGCATCATCACCGGCGGCACGCCGCCCACGCTGTTCTATTACACCGACGATCACTACCGCAGCTTCAAGCCGTTCCAGGTGAACCGATGAGCGCAGAAGGCGCCCTGGATCTCACGCAAGCGAACGACGGCGGCGTGTATTTCGTCGACGCGGCCGACTTCGACGCCCTGGTTACCGCCGCCGAACAAGGCCAGCTATACGTATGCCGCGCCGATCTCGCCGGCTGCCACGACAAGGGCGAACTGTTGCGCCGCCTCGCCGCCACCCTCAACGTACCCAACGGCTTCGGCCAGAACTGGGATGCGTTGCTGGACACCCTGCGCGACCTGGAATGGCTGCACGGCGCAGGTCACGTGTTATTGCTTGATCACGCCAGCGATCTGCGCGAAGCGGTGCCAAAGGATTTCGATACCTTGCTGGCGATCCTGCACGAGTCGGCCCGCTTCGCCATCGACCAGCACCGCCCATTCTTCGCCTTTCTCAGCCTGCCCAAACACCCGATGGCCCTGCCCTCACACCGATGACCCAGCACATTGCCTTCGAACTCGACCGCGACTACGTGGAGCTCAATCAATTGCTCAAGCTGACGGGGCTGTGCGACAGCGGCGGACAAGGCAAGCAGATCGTTGCCAGCGGCGCGGTGTATGTGGATGGCGCGCAGGAGTTGCGCAAGACGTGCAAGATCCACGCGGGGCAAGTGGTGCAGTTGGAGGATGTAGAGATACGCGTAGTAGGCGTGTAACCCCAACTTCGCCGGACGTTACTCCCTCTCCCCCTCGGGGGGAGGGAATCGGTGCATGACAAGATGTAACTTCATCACACCATCAGGCGAATTGTAGACAGGTCCCCACGGAGCCACGCCATGCACGCCCGTCGTTTTGCTGCCCTGTTCTCCCTGCTCAGCCTGACCGCCTGCACCGCGACGGCCAGCAACGCGCCCTTCCCCAACCCCGCGAATGACGAACCCAAAACCACCACGCACGGCACCGAAACCGCGGTGCTTGCCGGTGGTTGTTTCTGGGGCATGCAATCGGTATTCGAACACGTGCGCGGCGTGCGCCAGGTATGGGCCGGCTACAGCGGCGGCGATGCCAATACTGCCCAGTACGATGTCGTCAGCGAAGGCAATACTGGTCATGCGGAGTCGGTAAAGATCGCTTTCGATCCTGCGGTGATCAGCTATGGGCAACTACTGAAAATCTACTTCGCCGTGGCGCACGATCCGACCACGCTCAACCGCCAAGGTCCGGATGCGGGCACGCAATACCGTTCGGAAATCTTCTACGCGAATGCGCAGCAGAAGAGCGTCGCGGAGTCGTACATCAAGCAGATCAATGCCGCCAAGGTGTTCGACGACAGCATCGTGACGCTGGTACAGCCGCTGACCGGTTTTTATCCCGCCGAAGACTACCACCAGGACTATGCGCGCAAGCATCCGGACAACCCGTACATCCTGATCAACGATGCGCCGAAGGTGGCCCATTTGAAGCAGCAGTTTCCGGGGATGTATCAGGATGAGCAGATGGTGGTGGATGTGCGGCTCTGAACTTTTTCTCCCTCCCCTGCTTGCAGGGGAGGGAGCGCATCACAGCAATGCATGCACCCCTTTACTCTACTTGGGCGGCACCAGCCGCAACCGCGATGGCTCATGCCGCGGATTGGGCGACAACATCCGCTCGATCTCCACCGGCGGCAAACCGCGCGCGTAGAAATAACCTTGCCCTTCCGCACACCCCGCACGCAGCAAGAATTCATGCTGCGCGGCCGTCTCGATGCCTTCGGCAATCGTGCACATTCCCAGGCTCTTGGCGATGGCGAGCATGGCCTCAACGATCGCCACGTCGTTCGCACTATCCGGCAGGTCGGTGACGAACGAGCGGTCGATCTTCAGATAATCGATACCGGACAACTTCAGATACGCCAGTGATGAATAACCGGTACCGAAATCATCGATGGCAATGCCGATGCCGAGCGCGTGCAGCGCATGCATGGTCTGCTCGGTCGCCTCGCCCAGACGCAGAATCGCGCTTTCGGTGATTTCGAACAGGACGCGCTTGGGCGAGATACCGCTGGCCTGCAGCGCCTGTTTCACACTGTCGAGAAAACCGGGATGCCCGAACGTGGCGGCGGATGCATTTACCGCAACGCGAATCGGCGGCAGTTTTGCCTGGTCCCACGCGCGAATCTGGTTGCACACGGCGCGCAAGGTCCAGGCATCGAGGCGCCGGATCAAGCCCAAGCTTTCCGCCAGCGGAATGAATTCGTCCGGCATCAGCTCGCCGCGTTCCGGGTGGCGCCAGCGGATCAGCGCTTCCACCGCCACGATGCGGCCAGTGCGCAATTCCACGCTGGGTTGGAACACGAGATGGAACTCGTCGCGGATCAATGCCTGGCGCAAATCGGCGCCGAGCATCAGGCGCATGCGCGCATCGGCGTGCATCAGCGGCGTGTAGAAGCGGAAGGTGTTGCGTTCCTGTGTCTTGGCGGCGTACATCGCCGCGTCGGCGTTGGCGATCAGCGTGACGGCATCGCTGCCATCGAGCGGATAGCCGGCAATACCGATACTCGCGCTCATCACGATTTCGTAGTCGCCGATCAGCATCGGCTCCGACAGGCTTTGCAGCAGGCGGCTGGCGAATTGCGCGGCCTGTTCGCGCGTGCGCAAACCGCCCAGCAGCACGGTGAATTCATCGCCGCCGATGCGACTGGCCACGTCGTTCTCGCCCAATTCGCGGCGGATGCGCTGCGCCACTTTCACCAGCAGGCGGTCACCGATGGCGTGACTGTAGCTGTCGTTGACGGCCTTGAAAGCATCCAGGTCCACAAACAACACCGCAGCCGCACCGTTGACGCGCGCCGCCGCCTCGATCGCCTGCGCGCTGTGGCGCTGGAATTCGCTGCGATTGGCCAGGCCCGTAAGCGGATCGTGCGCCACCATGTATTCCAGGCGCTGGCGATCGGCCTTGCTGCGCGTAATGTCGGTTATCACCGCCACATAGTGCTGCACACGCCCCTCGCCATTGCGGATCGCGCTGATACTGAGCAGCTCCGGATACGACGAACCATCCGACCGCCAGCTCTGCACCTCGCCCACCCAGTTGCCGCCTTCGGCCACCATGTCCCAGATGGAAGCGGGCAGCGGCGAGCCGTCCGGCATGCGGCGCAATTCGTCGAAACGGTGATGTTGCAGATACGGCAACGTGTAGCCGGTAATGCGCGTGTGTGCGGAGTTCACGGTGGTCACGCGCCGGTCCGCATCGGCAATGATCACGCCTTCGGCCACGCTGGCCAGCGCTTCGGCGGCAATGCGGCGCTCCTGTTCCATCGCGATACGGTCGGAAACGTCGCGCATGATCGCCTGGCGCACCGGCTGCGTGCCCCAGGTGGTGAGGCTGCTGTGCGTTTCCACGCTGCGGATCAGGCCATTGACCGCGCGCAGCAAGCCAATGGTGGAGGAACCCGCCGAACGCATGCTGCCTTCCACGAACAGATCATGGAAATGCAGGCCGACCAGTTCATGCGGCTCGCGTCCGGTCCAGGCACCGGCGGTGCGGTTGGCGCCCAGAATGCGGCCGTGCGCTTCGTCCACCATCACGATGGCGTCGGCGGCGCTGTCGAACAATTGGCGATAACGCTCTTCGGTGCCGCGAATGCCGGCCAGGATGCGTTGGGCCATGCGCACCCACAGCATGGACGCCAGCATGGCCGTCACCAGCACGCTGATGAACAACACGCGGCCCAGCCACGCGGCACCCAAGGCAATCTGCAAGGAGAAGTCGTCGCTGCGCGGTTCGACGTACGTATTCAATGCCTCGATGCGCGCACGTAGCCGCTCCATCTCCGCGAGCGGGGGATTGCCTTGCGCATACGCCTGCTGCAGTTGCTCGGCGATGCCGTTCAATTCTTCGATGGGTTTGTCGACCGAACGCCAATCACTCAGCGCGGGCCCGACATAGGGCAGCGACCTGAAATGATCAAGGATGAAGACCATGCCCGGGATGGCGGCAGGAATAACCCCGCCACGCTGGAATGCCGCGTAGACCGCATGCCGATCGTAGTGCCCGCTGTCGATGGCGTCGCGCGCCCAGCGGTCAGTACGCACCACATCATAATTGCGGCGAAAACTTTCGAGCCGGGCGGGGTCGCCGCTATGCGCATAGCCGGCCAGTTCGATCACCGACTGCTTTTGCGCTTTCGACCACAGGCTTTCGCCGTTCAAAAAACCAGCCAACGTGACCTGGACCTGGAGCGCCCCCCAGGTCAGGCACAAAACCAAGCCAACGACCGCCGCCAAGCCATATGCCAACGGCATAAGACGTCGTGACAGCGGTCGCTGCTTTGCATGATGGGCGGTACGCATCGTGCCCCTATCTTAGAGCCTGTCATCCACAGCCGAAAAACTGCCGATCTGACGTGTATCGCCCCACCTACTGCATTACTTAAGCGGCCGCTTCACTGGCCGACCATGGGTCGCGACGCACATCCAGACACCGATCCAGGGTAATCCTCATGCTTACGTAACTGCGCTTGACGCATTCCTGCAGGTACGCCACTTCATCCGGACGCGGGGACGTGCCCACTAACGTGCACACAATTTCCAGCGCCTCCCATGGATGAGTATCGTCATATGCCGCGTGAAGTTGAAGCCAACGCAGCGAGCCCGCGCGGGTGGCCTTGGGGAAGCTCTCCGTATAGGCCGCGCTGTCGTAAACCCATTGCGACCATTCCCCGGTTGCCCCTTCCACTGCGTAATTGGTAGCCAGCATGCCGGCTGCCAACGGACCACTGCGGCTTACCTCCTCACACCAGTTGGACAATGCGTCCGCTCCGTAGGGGGTGGTGCCGTTCAGAACCTCGGTTTGGGGCACCCCTGCTCCTTCGGCCCAGTTGAGCCAGTATTCGGCATGATTCTGCTCCACTCGGATGTTGCGTACCAGCCAGCGGCGGGCCATGTTCTCGCCCTGGCTACGGCCATAACGGGTTTTCAGCAAGTTGAGTGCCATATAGCCCGGAAAACGCTCAATCACGGGCCATACGCCTACCATGAAATCGCGCGTGCCTGCTGCATCCAGACGGTTCTCGCGCATCAGTGTCCACAGCTCATGCTTCACCACAGTCTGTTTGGTCGGTTCGCAAGCTGCTACCAGGTCTTGCGCCCAACGCGGATAGCTGGAGAGTTCGGTCAGCGAGCCGGTGCGTTCGAAATGTGCGTACATATGTGTGAGTCTCCACTTTGGTTACGGGTTTGTCTTGGCCCGGAATCGGGCCGACACCAGGCGCCGATTGGCTGCCTAGCCCCACCATAGTGAGCGCCCCGGTAAGCGGTTGCGACTTTTCCCCCTCGCCTGCGGCAGGACGTTGCTGCCGCGTTAAATGCGTGCTGGACGGCCATACTCGACCGCTGAAAGCGGGTGATTTCAGACATCGCGCTATGCCCAACAAAGGCGGCGACGACGCGTGCGGGCATGCCTGGCGGCATGCTCGCATTTTCCGCATCAATGCCAGTTGCGATGCGTTTTCGTACCCCAGGTGAACGACACACCGCGCAGCACTTCGCCGAACCTGGCCGAGCGCAGCGTGATGAAGTGTTCGTCCGCAGCGTCAGGCCGTCGGTTGCCGGCGACCACGGCAGACCGGTGACGGCGTTGTTGCCGGTGGGATCACCGTTCACCGTATGCGGCTGGCCGAGATTCAGGCCAGCCTGCAGCGCATTGAACACCCACGGGCCTAGCGGCTTGAAAGGCACCAGGTCCCGGCTTTCGCCGGGGCGACGATTAGAGAACGTCGGCTGGGATGCAATCCCAGCTTCGCCATGCATGGTAATGCTGGGATTTCTTCCCAGCCTACGCGTGGTTACGCGAGGCGCGTAAAGCCATCCGCGCTCCACGCTTCGCTGCCCACGCCGTGATGCACGAAGAACAACCCCTCCGGATCGTATTGGCGCTTCACCGCCGCCAGCCGCGGGTAATTCGCGCCCCAGAACGCGCGCTGCCAATCGTGCTGGAAATAATTGCTTTCCGAGACATATGCGCCAGCGTTCGGCGCCACCTTCAACAAGGCACTCATCGCACGCCCGACGGCGGCAGCTTCGTCGCGTGCCTTCGGTAGATCCGGATGGGCACCGGGCATGCCGGGATACGCAGGTGCGCCGTTCCCTGCAATGATCGCCAGCGCGAACGCATCGAGCACTTGCGGATTGGTGGCGATGTCGCGTGCGGCGGCAATGGCTTCCGGCGGCGCACCGGCCAGGCCTTTGTTGAAGTGGAATTCGACATCCCACTCGCGCGAGGACGCAAAGATCGCATCCACCAGCTGCGCCTGGTTTTCCTTGTGCAACAACGACGCCGGCATCCAGGCGGATTGATAGCTATGGATGAACCAGCCCACCTCTGCATGATCGCCTGCCCACAACATGTGATTGCGCGGCGCGCCGGCGCGATCATCGGGAACGATCGCACTCGGCAGGTGCTGGCGGAAATATTCTGCATCCCAAAAATGCTGCGCCGGCATCGCCAGGAACTGCGGCGGCTTGACGAACGTATAGTCGCTGCTCGCCCGCACCCAATCCAGAAACGGCTGCCACACCGCCTGCGCCTGTGGCTGGCTCAAGCCCTGGAACACCATCGCCAGATGCAGCACGTTGTCACCGCGAAAGCGCATCTGTTCGCCCCAATGCGGATTGAACAGATCGCTCTGATAAAAACGGATCGCCTCGGCGATCAAGGCACGATACGCCGCATCCGACGATGCCTTGATAGCACCGAACACCGCGCCGAAAAACTCCGGCAACGCATGCGTGCGCAAGGTTACGCGCGTAACCACGCCAAGACTGCCGCCACCGCCACCCTTGATGCCCCAGAACAGATCCGGATTCGTGCATGCGTTGGCAATGCGCACGTCGCCATCGGCCGTGACAATTTCCGCTTCGATCAACCCCGCCGCCGCCATGCCATAGCGCTTGGAGAAGCTGCCGAAGCCGCCGCTTTGAATCAACCCGGCCACGCCGACCGTGCAACAACCACCGCCCTGCACATAGCGCCCCGCGTGCGTGGTCACGGCATCGTAGGCATCGATCCACATCGCACCTGCTTGCACGCTCACTGCCGGTTGCGGTGCCTGCACACCGTCGCATCCGTGTGCAACGAAGTGATCGTGCAAGGTGATGGCATTCATGTGCCGCGTCCAGATCAACAGCGAATCCGGCGCATCGGAAGTGCCTTGGTAACTATGCCCGCCACCCTTCACCACCAGGCGCAGGCGATGCTTGCTGGCAAAGCGAACGGCAGCCGCCACGTCCGCCGCACTTTCCGCCGCCACGGCATAAGCGCTGGGGCGCGAGACCCACGCATCGGCCCAGCCGCTGGTCTGGGTCAGGCCCGGCTGGTCGCCGATGTAGAACGGATTCTTGATGTGCTTGAGCGCTTCCTCGCACGCCGCCTTGGAGGCGGTGAACGGCGATTGCGGTTGCAACAGGCGCCCGCCCACCGCGCGCTTCAGCTCATGCCATTGCGCCGGTGATGGCCAGCCGGCCTGGCCGGGACGCACCCGTGCATAAAGCTTGCCGTCTGCCGCCCGTGTCGATCCGATCGCGCCGGTCATCACGCCCGGCAGAAAGGGAATGGCCAATGCCGCTTTCAATAATTCGCGCCTGTTCATGTGTCCCGCTCCGGTGGGTGGAATGGGGCAACTGTGGGCGTGCGTTGGCGACGGGGCTATCGCAAAGGGATGTGTGGCGAGGGGTTAGGGATGAATGGCGGATGCGAGGGATGGAAACCTTGCGACGACGCTGAAAAAAGCGCCGTAGGCTGGGATGAAATCCCAGCACTGACATGCATGGTGATGCTGGGATTCCATCCCAGCCTATGGGGCGGCCAGCTTCGGCTAACTCAGCGCGCTCGCCGCGCCTCGTACGCCTTCAAATGCACGTAAGCCAAGCGCAAGGTCGGCGATGCCAGACCGGCCGCATCACCACGCGCCAGCAGATCGCCAATCACATGATCGGCCTCCACCGCATTGCCCTGTTCCAGGTCACGCAGCATCGAGGCACTCATGCTCGAGCCCTTTGCGGTCAGCATGCCGCGCGAGCGCTCCATAGCGGCGTCCTTCGGCGCGTGGCCATTCGCTTCGGCCACACGGCGGCATTCCTCCAGCAGATCGAGCACCGCCCGTTCGCCGCCTGGCGCCGCCACGATGTCGCCGATCGGCGCGCGCATCATGCAGGTGCTGCCAGCCAATGAGGCGAGGAACACCCACTTGTCCCACATGTCTTGCAGGATGCTGGTACTCAGGCGCGAATCGAAGCGCGCGCTCGCCATCGCCTCGGCGATACGTTCCACGCGCGGCGAACGGCTGCCGTCACGCTCGCCGAAGCTCAAGCCGGCGGTGGGACCAAGATGACGCACCACGCCTTCGGCATCCAATGTCGCCGGAATCACGCATTGGCCACCCAATACGTGCGCGGCGCCAAAACGCGCATCCAGCATGTCCAGATGCCGCATGCCATTGAGCAAAGGCAGGATGGCCGTCTGTTCACCCACGGCGGGCGCCATGTCTTCGATTGCCTGCGGCAGGTGGTAGGCCTTGCAACTCACGATGATCAGGTCGAACGTTTCGTTCAATGCATCGGCCTGCACCGTGCGTGGTGGCGGCAGGTCGAGGTCGCCTTGCGCGCTGTGAATCTGCACGCCGTTGCGCGCCAGCGTTTCTGCGCGCGCCTTGCGTACCAGAAAGGTGACGTCCTGCCCGTTCTCCAGCAAACGCCCGCCGAAATAGCCGCCGATCGCACCTGCACCCACCACCAATATCTTCATTGCCGTGACGCCTTCACTTGATCCAAACACTTCCCATCATGGGCACGCCAGGCGCTGATGCAAAGTGCCGCATGACGTTTATGTCATTTGCTGTCATTATGTTTGGAGCCTGCGCCAGGCTTTGGCATATCAGGGTTCATCCAGCGTGTTGAAACGCTCCGCACAGCACCGTTTTGTGGCATGGCTGGCCTTGGCCGCCATGGCGCTGATCGTGCTGATGCCGGTCATTTCGCGCGCCATGCCGATGGACATGGCGATGGGCGACATGGCCCCGTCCACCATCGACGCCGGCTGCGCCTTGCACGGCGCGCATGCGGATCACCATCATCAGCATGGCATGCCGGAGCATCCGGACGATCCCACCGCGCACTGCGGCTATTGCGTGCTGTTTTCGCATATGCCGGTGGTGGGGTTCGATACGCCGCTTATCTTGCCGCCGGTGCATCTCGCCTCGGCAACACCGCATACGGCGTTGCCATTCAACGTACCGGCCGCACCACCGCTGAGTGCACAACCACGCGGGCCACCGTTGATCATCAACGGCTGATGTAGCGGCGCCGCGCCGCTGCCTTGAATGTCGATGCATGCCGAAGGCTCGAACGTCTTCGTGCTTCTGCTCGTCATTCCGGCGAAAGCCGGAATCCAGTGAAAACATGCTGTGCGCAGCACACGACATTAAGGATGTTGTGTCCCGCGGATGCATTATTTGAACTGGATTCCGGCCTGCGCCGGAATGACGGCGTGAAGTTTCCGCCCGCATCGGCATCCCTTTGATTTCCTGCCGAACCGGCAAGGGCACTTCATCGCATTCCCCACATCTATGCGTCCAACTCTCCGCCCCCACGCATTGGCTGCGTTGCCATTCGCCGTGCTCGCTTCCTCCATCGCCATGGCCCAGGATGCAGCGACGACGAACGCGCACCTCTCATCAAAAAAACCCACCACGCTCACGCCGGTACGCGTCTCTGCCGCCACGCGCATACCGCTCGGATCCGATCCCAACTTTCCTGCGACCCAGGTAAGCGTTACCGCCGCGCAGCTTCATGCAACGGTCAATGCCATGGACGTAGAAGACGCCACCCGATACATGCCCAGCCTGTTCATGCGCAAGCGCAACATCGGCGATACCCAGGCCGTACTGGCCACGCGCGACTGGGGCGTCAATTCCAGCGCACGCACGCTGGTGTACGTAGATGACGTTCCGATCTCCGCACTGATCGGCAACAACAACACCAACAGCGCACCGCGCTGGGGCATGGTGTCGCCGGAGCAGATCAATCACGTCGACATGCTGTATGGGCCTTATTCGGCCGCCTACGCCGGCAATTCGATGGGCGGCGTGATGCATATCGTCACGCGCACACCGGATAAACCGGAAGTCACCATCCAGCAGACGGAAGCGCTGCAGACGTACAGCCTCTACAACACCAAGGGCAACTACAGCAGCAGCAAGACCAGCGTGACGGCAGGCGGACGCAATGGGAAATTCTCCTGGTTCGTCGGCGCCACCGGCCTCAACACGTTCAGCCAACCACTGAGCTACCTCACCAGTGCGGGCACACCTGCCGGCACCCACGGCACCATTCCGGCACGCAACAAAGTCGGCCAGCCGGCGAATGTGATCGGCGCGGGCGGCTTGCTGCATTCGCGCCAGCTCAACCTCAATGGCAAGCTCGCCTACGACATCACGCCGTGGTTGCAGGCCGCCTACTGGATCGGCTTCTGGAGCAATCATGGCCAGTCGCGCGTGCAGACCTATCTCACCCATCCGCAAGGTGCGCCGAGCTACGGCAAATCCTCCGCGTTCGCCAGCAACGATTATTTCCTGAGCGCCCATCACTTGATGCAAGCGCTATCGCTAAAGACGGATACGCGAAGCGATTTCGACGGCGAACTGGTACTCACGCACTACGACTACATCAAGGACAACCAGTGGTCGCCGGCGGGTGTCGGCAGCGGCGCCACGTTTACACCCAATGGATTGTTGGCCAGCTACGGCGGCACCAACTGGTCCACCGCCGATCTGAAAGGCATCTGGCGGCCGCAAGGCTATGGCGGCGCGCATGAAATTTCGGCTGGCGCACACGCCGATGAGTACACGCTCGCCAATCCCACCTACAACCTCAGCGCGTGGCAGGACCCGTCGAGCGTAACGAGCCTGTACGCCTCCGGCCGCGGCAAGACCGCCACCCACGCATTGTGGATTCAGGACGCCTGGCAGATCGCACCCGACTGGCTCGCCACGGTCGGCGGCCGCTATGAAAAGTGGCGCGCCATGGACGGCTTCAACTTCAGCGGCAAGACCGCGGTGTATCAGCCCGGCGAACACGCCACGGCGTTCTCGCCGAAGGCCACGTTGCGATGGGATATCTCGCCCACCTGGCGCATGACCGGTTCGGCCGCGAAAGCGGTGCGTTTTCCCACCGTGTCGGAGCTGTATCAACTGGTCGCCACCGGCGCCACGTTCGCCTCGCCCAATCCGAACCTGAAACCGGAGCGCGATCTCAGCGGCGAACTGGCCGTCGAGCATGCCTTGGACGATGGCTACCTGCGCATGTCGCTGTTTCAGGAAAACACGCGCAACGCGATGATCAACCAGACATCCACCTTGCCCAACTACGCCGTGCCAGTGACCTTCGTCAGTAACGTCGGCGCCGTACGTAACCGCGGCATCGAACTGGTGGCCGATCACGACAACGTGCTGATCCAGGGATTGGAATTGTCGGGCAGCGTGACCTTCGTCGATTCCACCATTCTTTCCAACGACGCCTTCGCCAGCAGCACCGGCACCACCTCCGACGGCAAGCACGTACCCTACGTGCCGCGCTGGCGCGCCACGGCTCTGGCCACCTATCGCCCTACGCCTGCATGGACCTTCACCTTGGCCGGCCGCTACAGCGGCAAGCAGTACTCGACCATGGATAACACCGACAACACCGAGAACGTGTTCGGTGCGTTCGATACCTTCGTGGTGTTCGACCTGCATGTGACTTATCAGATCAGCGAGCAGCTATCGGCCTCGTTCGGCGTCGACAACCTCAACAATCGCCAGTACTTCCTCTATCACCCGTTCCCGCAGCGCACCTATGTCGGCAATCTCACCTTCAAGCTCTGAGCGGCGCGGCGTGCATCGCCTGATCTGGCGCTGGCATTTCTATGCCGGATTGTTCTGCCTGCCGTTCGTGTTGTGGCTGGCGATCACCGGCATGATCTATCTGTTCAAGCCACAGTTGGAACCATGGCTGGAGCGGCACTATGCACACGTCACGCACGCGGCGGCACAACCGCCTTCCGCGCAAGTGGCGGCAGCGTTGCGCGCGGTGCCGGGTTCGGTGCTCAACGCCTATGTGCTGCCCGAATCGCCCGAAACGGCCGCGCGCATCCTGCTGGGTCGCGGCAGCGAGTTGATTCGCGTGTTCGTCAATCCATCCACGCTGCAGGTGCTTGACGTCGTGCGCGAGAACGATCGCTTCATGCGCGTGGTGTTCTATCTGCATGGCGAACTGCTGCTGGGACGCGGCGGTTCCATGCTGGTGGAACTCGCGGCATCGTGGACCATCCTGATGCTGCTTAGCGGCTTGTATCTATGGTGGCCACGCAACGCCCGCCTGGGCGGCGCACTTTATCCACGCCTGCGGCACGGACGGCGCGTGTTCTGGCGCGACCTGCATGCAGTAACGGGCTTATGGATTTCGCTGTTCGCGTTGTTCCTGCTGCTATCCGGCCTGCCGTGGACCACCACCTGGGGCGGCACGCTGCGTTCGCTACGCCATACGTTTGCGGCCAACACTGCATCGCAAGACTGGACGACCGGCGGCGCCTCGGAGCATGCGCAGATCAAGCAGGAGAACACCGCACCTGACGAACATGCCGGCATGAACATGCCAGGCATGGACATGAGCCATATGTCCATGCCGGTCGACTATGCACCACTCGATCGCCTGGTTCCCATGGCCGCTGCCCAGCACTTGGCACCGCCCGTGCTGATCGCGCCACCTTCGCAACGTTCGCCACATTGGACGGCGCGCTCGGATACCGACGATCGTCCACGCCGCAGCGATGTAACGTTCGATGCCGACACCGGTGCGGTGTTGCAGCGTTCTTCATTTGCGCAGAAGCCATGGCTCGACCGCATCATCGGTTATGGCGTCGCCATTCACGAAGGTGTGTTGTTTCCACCGCTCAATCAGATCCTGGGTGTGTTCACGGCGCTGGGTTTGATCACCTTGTGCACCAGCGCCGCAGTGATGTGGTGGCGTCGTCGCCCCGCCGGGGTTTTAGGCGCGCCGTCGGCGGCCGATCGCCGTTATCCGTATGGATTGATCGGCGCGCTTGTGGTGTTAGCGCTGCTGTTGCCGCTGTTTGGTGTGTCGATGGTGCTGGTGTGGGTGATCGAGCGGCATGTCTTGCGGCGCTCCCCGCGCGCCAGCGCATTCCTGGGCCTGTAGGTTGGGGTGCGAACCCCAACGTCGCCATGCGTGCAAGACCGAGATGTTGGGGTTCGCACCCCAACCTACGGCAAGCTCCAGCCTGCGCGCCCTCTCAAATCCGCAGACAGCGCAAAAAAAACGGTGCAAGATACCTGTCGCTGACTGCACCTTGCGAGGTGATCATCATGCCCACGTCACGCCTCTTCGCCAGCGCCCTGCTCGGCCTGAGTTTCATCACAGGCGCCCGTGCAACCGACAACACCGCCTTCACCGTGGCGCAACAGAACGACAGCGGCCAGCCCCTGGTTTTCCAAAGCACCGCCGCACTGAGGAAAGGCGATGTCATCAAGGTGTACGCCTCCAACGCGCAGCCAGTGCTGATACTGCAAGTAGCCATGTGCGACGAAAGCTGCCTGCATCCACGCGTGGTCAAGACACTCCCGCTCACCGCTTACTACGCAGGCCAATCGAGCAGCAGCCAGCAATTCGTGCTGCCGGAAGATGGCCAGGTTTCCTTCTGGGTGCAGCGCCTTGGCGACCTGCCCAGCGCGCCCCTCAATGCGCATAGCGGACCATGGTCCGTCCAATTCGTCGATCCGTTCCTGCGCTTTGCCAGCCAGTCGCCACCGTCCACATCGGCGCAGCCAATGGCACCTAGTGCGTTCTCGCTCAACGACAACACATTGCGTGCACGTTTCTTCCATCGCACGTTCGTAACGGTCAGTCTGGCCGATGCGAGTCCGTAATGCGTAAACAACGCAGCAAGCACCTTCTGCATGCTTTCGCCCTGCTGATGCTGCCGACCGGCGCGGCGTGCGCCTGGCAATCGTCGGCTTCTTTAGCCATCCAAAGTGCCAGCTTTACCGACGGCGGCAACATGCCGGCCAAACTCAGCTGCGACGGCGCGAACCTGTCGCCGGAGATTCGCTTGCCCGCGCCGCCCACCGGCACGCGCAGCTTCGCAATCGTGGTGATGGACCCGGATGCGCCGCTCGCGTTCGCGCATTGGCTGGCGTATGGCATTCCCGCGGATATACGTGAGTTGCCCGAGGGTGCGTCGACCTCGTCGCACCGGCTCGAACATGCGGTGGAAGGCGTCAACAGCTTCGGCCATGTGGGCTACGGCGGCTCCTGCCCGCCTTCGGGTACAACACATCACTATGTGTTTCACATCTACGCGTTGGATACCACGCCTGCGCTGCCATCCGGCGCCGATGCACAACAGGTCAATGCCGCCATCCAGGGCCATGTGCTCGCGGAAGGTCGTATCACCGGCCTGTATACGCGCAGCTGAACTCGCATCAATTCAGCAATTTCTGTCAGGCGTACCGTGCGGTCGGTGCGTAAGCTCTCGGTCGCCAAGGAGATATCGCATTGAACGCACGGCCCACGGATGCCTACCTCGCCCGTTTCCAGAAAGTGCTCGGCTACATCGACGAGCACCTCGATGAAGAACTCACCGTGGCGCGGCTCAGCGACGTGGCGGCATTCTCGAAGCATCACTTCCTGCGGCAGTTCTCGGACCTGTTTGGGATCGGCGTATACAAGTACGTGCAACTGCGCCGGCTGAAACGCGCCTCCTATCAGCTGGCCTTCCGCGATGATCAACCGGTGATCGAGATCGCACTCGACAGCGGTTACGACAATCCCGAATCGTTCTCGCGCGCGTTCAAGAAAAGTGCCGGACAAACGCCCAGTGAGTTCCGCAAACAGCCGCAATGGGAGCCTTGGCGCGACACCTACGAACCGCTTACTGCGCTAAGGACCCGCTACATGCAACCCAAAACCGATACTCGTGCCGTTCGCCTCATGGATTTTCCGGAAACCCGGCTTGCCGTGCTCGAACACCGTGGTGATCCGAACCGCATCGGCGATTCGATCCGTTCGTTCATCGCCTGGCGCAAGCAACATCACCTGCATCCCAGCCGGCATGCCACGTTCAATATCTTCTACGACGATCCATACCAGGTGGCGCCGGAGGACTATCGCATTGATCTCTGCGTCGCTGTGGATCGCGACGTGTCCGGTGAAGGCATCGTCGACAAGCGCATTCCTGCCGGACGGTGCGCAAGGTTGCGGCATGTGGGCTCGGATGACCATCTGCACGCGTCGATTGCGTACCTCTATTCGCAATGGTTGCCGCAGAGCGGCGAGGAACCGCGTGATTTTCCGTTATTCGTGCAGCGGGTGACGTTTTTTCCCGATGCGCCAGAGCATGAGGCGGTGGTGGATATTTTTCTGCCGTTGCGGTGACGGCAGCCACAGCTCGCGCAGGCTCAACGGCACTAACTTAGGCATCGTCGCCCCGGCTTTCGCCGGGACGACGGGTTCAAAATTTTTCGCAGTATTCAGGCTAAAAGTTGCCTAAGTTACTGCCATTGCCCTTAAATTCGGCGCATTGGCCCTAGCACCGGGCTGCATCCGAACGCTTCGTCCCGCACCGAAATATCCTTCGACCATCCTGACTAAGGTGGCGGAGTTCTCTCCACGCCGAGTTCACCATGCTCGCATCGCTCCTTTTCGCACTGACTTCTTCCGCAGGAATGCCAAGCATTGCCGTCAGCACGGTCTACATCACGCTGCCGGATGCACCCTCGGAGCATCTGGCGCTCCATTGCGCGCGCGCCACACCCAACGCGCACAAGAGTGTGCTGTTCATCCATGGCGCCAGCTTTCCCACCATGCTCGCGTCAGGCTTTGAATTTGCGCCAGGCGACTCATGGATCGAATACACCGCGCGACAAGGCTATGTCGCCTGCGGCCTGGATTTCCTGGGATTTGGCGATTCCAGCCGTCCATCGGCCATGTCCAACCCTGCCAATCAAGCGCCGCCCGTGACCGATGCCAAAGCAGCCGCAGAGCAGATCGCCTTGGCGGTCGACGAACTGCACAAGCATCAGGGCATCACCTCGATCCATCTCGTTGCGCACTCCTGGGGCACCGTACCTGCGGCAACGTTTGCGGCCACCCATCCGCATGCCTTGTCGTCCCTCACATTGTTCGGCCCGATCGTGCCTTTGAACACGCCCTCGCAACCTGCCACGGATCATCCCGCCTGGTGGACAATCACCGCGCAGCAACGCTTGGCGCAGTTGCGTTTCAAGGATCTGCTTCCGCCGGGCAAATACCTGCTTGAGCCTGCTGTGGATAAACGCTGGGCGCCTGCCTTTGCGGCATCGGTACCGCACGTGCAAGGTGACCCGGCTGGTGTATTGCGCATCCCCAACGGCCCGCTCGATGACATCGATAACGTAACAGCAGGACATTATCCGTATGACGCGAGTGACGTCGCCGTTCCGGTATTCGTCGTCTACGGCAATTACGACGACGTGGTGAACGATGCCGGCGCTGTCCGCTTTCTTGAGACGTTCACGCACAGCCCACTAAGGTGGCAATTACGCATCGATGATGGCACGCACGTCGTGCACCTGGAAAAGAACCGCCACTCGCTGTACGAAAGCGTCAACGCGTTTATCCACGCGACGGAAGATTCAGTCCAGTGACTTCGCCCATGTCCAATCGTTCGCTCTTTGCCGTGGTTTTTGAAGTAAAACCCAATCCCGTACGCAAGGATGAGTATTTGCAGATTGCCGCCAGCCTGCGCCCGGCGCTGGAAAAGATCCCCGGCTTTCTGGAAAACGAGCGGTTCCGCAGCCATCATCGCGAAGGCTATCTGCTGTCCCTGTCGCTATGGGACAATGAGAAAGCCGTAGTGCACTGGCGCACGCTGGAACAGCATCACGCCGCACAAGTACGCGGGCGCGAAGGTGTGCTTGAGGATTATCGGATACGAGTCGGTGAAGTAACGCGTGTGGCTGGGCGCTTCGCAGATCGCGAGGTGGGTTGGATGCGGCAGGACCAAACAGAAATCGGGCAAGCCACGGCATTGACGATCATCGATGGCGCGCTTCCCGAAGGTTCATCGCTGAGTCCACTCACAAACATGGCGCATCCGAAGGTATTGGACAGCGATGTTTTCCAGCACCTCAAGACCGCTGAACGCAGCGCATTCCTTGCCGGCTGGCGTACGCAACAGGATGCGAACAATTTCGCCGATGCCGCCATCCGCAGCAATGATGCCGGCGCGGATATCTATGCGATTCGTGTCGTGCGCGACTACAGCTTGAAGGACCGGCGCGAAGCGCCGCAGTACTACCCGGCCAGATGATCGCGTAAACGCAGGTTAGGTTGGCGCCAGCGTAATCCAACGTCTTCGGAGCACCATGGTTGGGTTAAGCCCAATGGCACTAACTTAAGCCGCACGTAGCTCCAATACTGAGAAATACCTTGAACCGTCGTCCCGGCGAAAGCCGGGACCCAGCGACTTTTTAGATCCTCAACGTCACCGGGGCCCCGGCTTTCGCCGGGGCGACGATGCTTAAGAGCACTTTTCGAAATAGCTCTCAAGCGAAGCGGCATCTCGACCATCGCGACAAATGGTTCCCTCCCCTGCTTGCAGGGGAGGGTTAGGGTCAATGCTCCGAACTTAAGGTTCTTCCAGCCGCTACAGAACCCAAACCCGTCATTCCAGCGAAAGCTGGAATCCAGTGCCTTTCAGCCCAAAGTCGCTGGATTCCAGCTTTCGCTGGAATGACGAAAAAGAGTTTCCCGCGGTTGAAAACCCTTAAGTTCGGAGCATTGGTTAGGGTGGGGTGCGCGCGCAGCGAGCGGCGGGAACCGAACATCACCGTAAACCCATTTTTCTCGGGAAATTCAGTTGTGCGCTAAAGCCCAAGCGACCCCATCCCAGCCCTCCCCTGCTGTCGCAGGGGAGGGAGCGCATCGCAGCAAGCATCAGCCGTATCGCCTCATGTCGCGTAGCGAGCCATTTATAGAAGTGTCCTTAAGTTTGTGCCATTGGGGTTAGGCCGCCGCCAACCCAACTTTCGACACTGCGTCGCTCTTCCCGGAGTGCACGCCACTTCCCAAAAAATAATGATGCGTGCTGCGCATGTTTGCGCGGATAGCGTGCGGAAGTCAGCACAAAGCGTTTGCAGCACGTATTAAACAACGCGTTGCAGCATTGCAATTTCAGTATCCATAAGCTGCATTTAATCATTGGTCCGTGGCGAATATCGATTTCTATACTCCGGGCGACCAGGGGGCGTTTCAGGAGAAAGCTGTGATGGGGATCGCAAGCAACTTTCCGATGTCGCTGCATGGACGCCTTGCGCCGCTGGCGCGCGCCATCGGCACCACCTTGCTCGGCGTCTTGCTGCTTTGCCTATGGAGTGGTGGTGCCGTGCTGGCGCAAACGGTGTCCGGGGATACTGCGTCGGATCAAGGCAAGCCCAAGACGTTTGACGCGGTGATCGTCACCGGCACGCATATTCGGCGCGTGGATGTGGAGACGGCCAGCCCGGTGATCACCATCGATCGGCAGCTGATCGAAGACAGCGGCAAGCCGACGGTGGGCGATCTATTGCAATCCCTGCCGGTGATGGCGGGTTTCATGCCAAACACCGCCATGAACAGTGGCTTCAGCCATGGCCGTGCGCTGGTGTCGCTGCGTAATCTGGGGCCCGAGCGTACCTTGGTGTTGATCAATGGACATCGCATGACGGGACCTGCCAGCAGCGTAAGTGCGGCTCCCGGCGTCGACGTCAACGCGATTCCGGCGGCGATGATCGATCGCATCGAAGTGCTGACCGATGGCGCATCCTCGATCTATGGTTCCGACGCCATCGGCGGTGTGGTCAACATCATCCTGAAAGACAAGTACGACGGTTTCGCCGTCACCACCGACTATGGTGAGAGCAGTCACGGTGATGGCAATCGGCGCAACTTTGCCCTGGAAGGCGGCAAAACCTGGAGCCGCGGCAACCTGATTGTGGGCCTGAGCCGCAATTCGACCAATCCGCTGTACGACGGCAACCGCGATTTCGCCCGCAGCCAGTTGGCGTATACCAACGGCGTGGTATCGGCGATGTATGGCAACAACAGCCGCGCCGTGCTTGCTGATGGCAGTGTGCTGGCACCCAATGGCAACCTGCCTGCGGGCATGACCAACCCCGGCGATTTCCATGCTTTCAGCGCGAGCAATCCCGGCGACATCTACAACTATTACGCTCCGCAATATCTGGTGACGCCAGTGACGCGCGACAATGCCTCGCTGCATGGCACCTATCGCATCAGCGACGGCGTGCAGGCTTATGTGAATGCCTTCTGGACGCGCAGCAAAACCGATTCCCTGCTCACCGCTTACGGCATCGATCTGGGATCGATCAGCAATAGCCTTGCCGAAAACTATTACAACCCGTTCGGCAGTGCGTTGAGCGACTATTACCTGCGCCTGCCCGCAGTCTTCACCCGTCGCTACGTGTCGACGATGACCCAGAGCAATGTGGTGCTCGGGTTGCGCGGCGGCATCGGCGATTCGTCCTGGCAATGGGATGCCAGCGTGGGTTATGCGCGCTACGACGATGCCTTGGTCCGCTATGGCTTTTCGGTGACTTCCGCGCTGGCCAATGCGGTGGGTGCCTCGTTTCTCGATAGCGGCGGCGTGGTTCGATGCGGCACGCCCGGCAACGTGATTGCCGGCTGCACGCCCGCCAACATCTTCAACCAGAACGACCCGGCCACCATCGCCGCGCTGGGCAAAACGCTGATGCCGGTCGATCTGCTGGACAAGAGCACGATGAAGAGCGCCGAGATCGACGTCAACGGCGATCTGTTTACGTTGCCGGCCGGCAAGGCGCAGGCCGCGTTCGGGCTGGCCTGGCGCAAGGATGGTTTTGCCCAGGGCACCAGCAGCGACGTGGCGCTGGCCAATGCGCAAGGTGAATGCGATTACATGGATGGCTGCATTCTTACCCAGGGGCATGACGAAACCATCGCCGAGGCCTATGCCGAATTCCAGTTGCCCCTGCTCAAGGACGTGCCCGGGGTGGCATCCCTCAATCTCAACCTGGGTTCGCGCTATTCGCATTACAGCGCGTGGGGTAGCACGACCAACAACAAGGTGGCATTGGAGTGGCGACCGATCGGCGACCTGCTGGTGCGCGGCACGATGGCACAAGTGTTCCGCGCGCCGGCGCTGGGCGATCTGTATGGCTCGCCGTACAACGGCGTGCTGGACCCTACGCAGTACAGCGATCCTTGCGCGCATTACACCGGCGGCGCCGGTCCTGGTTCCTGCGCCAACGTGCCGACCGATGGCAGTTTCGTCAACACGAGTTCATTGACGGTTGTGACCACCGGCGCGGTCAACGCGCACTGGCCGATCAAGCCCGAGTCTGGCCGCACCTTCGACCTGGGCCTAGTCTACGATCCGCAAGAGTTGGCCGGTTTTTCCGTCAATGTCGACGCCTGGCGGGTGCGCTTGAACAACATGATCACCGGCGAGGACTTCAATTACGAGCTGGCTCAGTGCTATCAAGGCGATGCGCGTTTCTGCTCGCTGATCCAGCGCAATGCCGGCGGCCAGCTGACCACCATCACTGTGCCTTACGCGATCAATCTCAGTGGTCTCACGACGCGCGGTTACGATGTTGGCGTGCAATACGCCTTGCCATGGCAGCAATACGGCAGCTTCAAACTGAGCTTGAACGCCACCACCATGCAGCAATACCGCATCGATGGCGATGACCACAATTA
>NZ_DATEJY010000225.1:0-4516 GCF_035277725.1 Dyella sp.
CAGCGGAAACTGCAGGATCACGGTGTCGGCCCAGCGCAGCTTTTCCTGTTCGCGCGCGATGTCTTCACGCTGCCGCCCGTTTTGATAGGCATGTTTGGAGTCGCGTGACGGCTCGAAGCGATCGCCAAGTTTGCCGTCGAGACTGTCGTCTTGATCCAGCACTGCTTTCCACTGCATGGCGTACAGGTCGGAAACCTGCACCGTGTGCCCGGCGGCCTCCAGGCGCTTTATGGCGAAATCCTTCAATGCACCGTTCAGCGATTTGGGTTCGGGGTGCGCGTAAACGATCAATACATTCATGGCGGGACCTTCATGCTTGGAATGCCCGCAGCATAGAAATGGATCAGGTATATTGGAAATTAATTTCAAATATTTCTGGTATTGCCATGGGTAATCTCAGGCGCTTGGACCTCAACCTGCTGCTCACCCTCGACGCATTACTGGCCGAGCGCAATGTGACTCGCGCGGCGGAACGTTTGAACTTCTCGCAGCCGGCCGTGAGCATTCAACTGGCGAAGCTGCGGGATTTTTTTGGCGATCCGCTGCTGCTGCCGGGCCCGCGAGGCATGCGGCCAACCGCGCGGGCGGAAACGTTGCGCGAACCGTTGCGCCAAGCCTTGCAGGTGCTCAATGGTGCCATCGCTCCGGCCAAACCCTTCAACCCGGCCGACGCCACCCATACTTGGCGCCTTGCCGCCACCGACTATGCCGAGTCCACCATCGTGCTGCCTACCTTGCACGGCTTGCGCGGCGCAGCGCCGGCCACGCGGCTGGCAGTGGTTGAAATGATGCCGACGCGCATCGCCAGGCAGGCGGAGCAGGGCGAGATTGATCTGGCTTTTCACACCACCGAAGGCTCGCCGCCCAGCTTGCGTCGCCGCACGCTGTTCAAGGAGCGGTACGTGCTGGTGGGGCGTGCCGATCATCCGCGTTTGAAGCGGCGGCCCACGCTGAAACAGTTCTGCCAGCTCGAACACGTCATCGTCTCGCCCGATGGTGGCGGTTTCCTGGGCGTTACGGATGAAGCGCTAACGAAAGTGGGCGTGGCACGCAAGGTCGTGCTTTCCGTGCCGCACTTCCTGTTCGTGCGCGAGGTAGTGGCAAATACCGATCTCGTGGCAATGCTGCCGGCGCGTCTGGTCCGTGATAACCGCCAACTGAAAGTGGTGGATGCACCCGTCGACATACCTGGCTACGAAATGTCCATGCTTTGGCACGAACGCGTGCATCGTGATCCGGCGCATCAATGGCTGCGGGAATTCATCGCGGCATCGATTTGATCAAGTGGAGGCAGCCCGTTCGCCTGTCTTCAATCATGCTGCGCGTCGCCCTCGCTCTTGGGACGCCAGGGCTATGACGTAGTTAAGGTCGCTGCGCTGGAAGGGGAGAGGGGCAAGGCCCATTATTTGCTTGTGTGTATATAGGGCGCTTGCGGACGTCGCATAGAGAGGCCGCCGGCTTGGCTGGAATCGTCGATGACCTGCTCGCATCCGGCCTGCCCACCTGCGGACGTGACGCATTTTGTCCATGGGTGCCCTATCGCCGCGCTTGCCACATGTTTCAGGGGAAATGGTTTGTTTGCTGTCTGGCTAGTCGTCCTGCTGCTGATCGCCCATCTAGGCCTGGCGAAATGGAGCGGCCATGCCGAGGCCGTGCAGCCCCAGTTGGCCATGATCGCGGTCATGGTGGCGGCGGTATGGGCGGCTTTCATGCGCTACCGGCGCAGCCCGGCGCTGCTCCGTTTGCCGTGGCTGCTGATGGGGCTGGCGCTGCTGATGCAGGTGCTATGGGCGGGCACCAACGTGCTGGCCATGATGGTGGGCGATAAAAGCGGCTATCTGGCAGCGCTCGCGACGGTTCTTTCCAGCCTGTACGTGATCCCTTGCATGTTCATGGTCACCCGTTCGTTCGCGCCGGATGAAGCGCGCACGATGGCCGTGCTGGATCTGGTGCTGTCGTGCATGGTGGCGGCGTTGCTGTATCTGTTTTTCACCAAGCTGCTCAGCGGCCCGTTGGCCTCGGACCCATCCAGCATTTATGTCGTGATCTATCTGGCCGACGCAATCGACTTTTCGCTGGCCGGCATGGCGATCTTGCGCCTGCTCGGCGCGCGCAGTTTTCGCTGGCGCTATTTCTATTACGTCGCCAGTGCGCATCTGCTGATCAACGCCGCGGTGGCCGCGCTCTACAACCGTATCGAAATGCATGGCTTGCCATGGTGGGCCGGCTCGCTGATCGACATTCCCCACGCGCTGGTGGTGCTGGTGGCGATAAGGCAACCGCCGCGCTGGTTGCGCGCGTACCATCCTTCGCTGGCAGTGTCGCAAACCATTGCTTCCTTCGCGCCCATCATCCTGACGATGATGGTGGTGATGCTAAGCATCAGCACGTCGCGCGTCAGTCTTACCCCCAGCCTGCTGGCGGGATGCACTGCAGTCCTGTTCTACGGTTTGCGCATGGCCTTCATTCAAAGCCGCCATCTGGATCGGCAACGTGCCGTCGACCTGAGTGCGTGGCGGCTGGAACAGCAGGTGGGGCGCGATCC
Source organism: Dyella sp. (assembly GCF_035277725.1). Classification (GTDB taxonomy): domain Bacteria; phylum Pseudomonadota; class Gammaproteobacteria; order Xanthomonadales; family Rhodanobacteraceae; genus Dyella_B. Next base: position 2,546 of record NZ_DATEJY010000225.1, read on the forward strand.
GCTCACCGGCATCGCCAATCGCGCCATGCTCGATAGGCGCTTGCGCGAAGCGCTGGAAGAGGGGCGCGCCAGCGGAAATTATTGCTCGGTGTTGATGATCGATATCGATTTCTTCAAGCAATACAACGACAGCCTCGGCCATATTGCCGGCGATGCCTGCCTGGTGCAGGTGGCTTGCGCGCTGAGCAGCAGCCGGGTGCGCGCCAATGACGTGGTGGCTCGCTATGGCGGCGAAGAATTCGCAGTGGTGTTGGTGGATACCACGATGGATGTTGCGCAGGACGTCGCACACCGTTTGATCCAGGCGATCGAGCGCTTGCAGATCGTTCATCCGAATTGCCCATCGGGATATGTCACGGTGAGCATCGGTATTGCGACGCAGGTAGCGCAAACGTCCATGGATCCTGTCTTCATGTTGGATGAAGCCGACCGCGCGCTTTATCGCGCCAAGAGCAAAGGGCGCAATCGCTACGAGTCAGCTGTAGGCATGACACCTGCTGGGCTGGACGACGCGACCATGCACGGCTAGCCTTTTCCAACCATGCGTTCACCGAGGGGAGCAGCATGCGTTTCGGCATATGGCTTACCGTTATGGGGCTGTTCGTTTGTTTGTGTGCGCATGCAGCCGATCGGCCGCTGCGTGGCGATGCGCTGGATCGGCGCATTCAAGCCTTGATGGGCGTGGCGCATGTGCCGGGGTTGGGCATGGCACTGATCGAGAATGGTCGCGTGACATACCTCAAGGCATACGGGGAGCGTGACGTCGAACACCACTTGCCGCTACGCACTGATACGGTGATGTACGCGGCGTCATTGACCAAGGCTGCCTTTGCCTACAGCGTGATGATGATGGTGGACGAAGGGCGCATCGACCTGGACCGCCCGATCGGAAAATACCTGCCCAAGCCGCTGCCGCAATACAGCTTGTACGCCGATCTTGCGGACGAGCCGCGCTGGCAGTTGCTTACGCCACGTATTTTGTTGAGCCACCGCTCCGGGTTTCCCAATTTTCGCTACTTTCCTCCCGGCAAGGACTACGATCCGCACGGCAAGCTGCATAACTATTTCGAACCGGGTACACGCTACAGCTATTCCGGCGAAGGCATCAATCTTCTTCAATTCACCATCGAGCAGGGACAACTTGCGGATGTGAGCGATTACATGCGAGCGCATCTATTTGAGCGTTTCGACATGCCGCATACCTCGCTGACATGGCGCGACGATTTTGCCTCCAACGTGGCGCAGGGTTATGACAAAGCCGGCAAGCCGCTAGGGCACGATCAGCATAGTCACGCGCATGTTGCCGGTTCCATGGATACGACCTTGCATGATTATGCGCAGCTGGCCGCCGCCATGGTGCGCGGCGACGGTTTGAAGCCCGCCACGCATGCCATGTGGCTGAAGCCGGAGATACGCATCCGCAGCGTGCAGCAGTTTCCTCCCATCGTGCTGCCGGATACCTCGGACAACGATGGCATTGCATTGAGCTATGCGCTCGGTGTCGGCACGTTCAAGTCGCCGCGGGGTCCGGCCTGGTTCAAGGAAGGCCACGATGACGGCACCAGCAACCTGTTGCTGTGTATCGAGCGCACACGCGATTGCCTGCTGATGCTGAGCAATAGCGCAAATGCGGAATCCATTTTTCCGTACCTGATCCAGGCAACATTCGGCGATGTCTGTTATCCGTGGTATTGGGACGGCTACATTCCTTACGATCGTCCGGCGTGGCGCAGCGACGAAGCACGCAAGCAGCCGCATCCGCCGTGCCTTCGGCTTGATTTCCACATGTGACAGATACGCACCTTAAGGATGTAGTGACGGGTGGAATAGATCAGAGCATCCTTAATCTTACTGTGTCATAAAAATCAATGTAATATGTGTATAACTTGATGCCATGGGTGAGAGGCGATGAGGACGGTGTCAAACCGCTTCGAGAAGTATCTGGAGTACTTGGCGGAAGGACTGGGTCAT
>NZ_DATEJY010000226.1:0-10276 GCF_035277725.1 Dyella sp.
CATCCCGATCAACGCATGCGCCAGGCGGTTGGCGCGTCCGTTCAATTCGCCATAGCTCAATGTCCGGCCTTCGAACACCAGCGCCACCGCTTCGGGCGTGCGCTCCACCTGCGCCTCGAACAACTCGTGAATCGTGCGCTCGGACGGATATGAGGCCATCGCCGCCAGAGTCTGTGCGAACAGCGCCCTGCTTTCGTCCTCGCCAAGCAAAGGCAGCTGCGTCGCGCCAAGTTGCGTCGACGCATATGCGCTCAGCCATTGGCGCCAGCAGGCGGCCCATCGCACGATGGTTGCTTCATCGAAGCGATCCGCCGCGTAGCCCAGCGTACAGACTAGGCCTTCCGGCAACTCGGCGACATTCAGCGACAACTCGCTCGCCATGGCGGCGGCGGAAAACTTTTCAGAACCCGATTCGAACGTCGCCTGGAAAGCGCACGCTTCATGCGTTCTCCATCCGGCTACGTCAACGATCTGCTCCAGCGTCAGCTGTGCATGCCTAACCGCAGCGCGCAGGCGCTGCTGGACCAGCCCGACCAATGCGTGCTGCGTCGAGGTCGAATCCCATGCAACTCGTATCGGGAGGATGGTGTGGTCATCGGCGCCGGCTCCGCCCTGCCGATAGCCCATGCAGGCCGGTACGCCTATCACGACATCTTCCTGCCCGCTCAGCCGGCCAAGCAGCACGGCCCATGCCATCAGTAGCGCATCGGTTAACGATGCATCCAGACTGGCGCTCTTCGCTTGCAGCGCTTGCATGAGTTCTTTGGAGACGGAGAATCGATGTGTCTGCATGCCTCCGCCATCACATGCCCTACGTGACCAATCAACCGGCAGCCGCAGCTGCGTGGGTGCATCCTGCAGTTGCTCGCGCCACAATTGAATGCTGCGATCGAGCGCGCCGGCAACGTGCCACTGCCAGTGATCGGTGCCAACGATCAGCACCTCGGGTGGGTCCTGATCGGCGAAGCGATACGCTTCCAAGAGGCCACCACCAAACATCGCCCAATCCGTCGTAGACAGTTGCGCCGCAGGGATGCGCAGCAAGAAATACTGCCAGGAGTCCATTTCGAACTGCACGCCGGCCAGATCGTGCGCACCATGCAGAGCAGCTGCCATTTGCTCTATCCCTGCGTGGATGTCCACGTGGACCTGCACGCCTGCGTCGAGCAATTTCACGGCTATCGGCTTGTCCGCTATACGCGCGGCAACATGATCCAGCCATGAGCGCAGTGCTGCCGCATGGTCATGATGAAGATGCTTGTGCCTGATGCAGGCATACGTATTCACGCCGACGCCGGGCAGCGCTGGATGTCGCCAGCGCGGCAGCCACGCCAAACCCAGGTCCGGAACCATGGCATCGACATCGGCAAGCATGGCGCGCAAGGCACTCACCATGCGTTGGGCCAATTCCATGATGCGCGCTTCCGAGCGATCCAGGCGCGTGCCCAGATGAACGATCATGCCATCGCCACCGTCGCTGCTGATCAGGGTGGAGAGCTGGAAATCGGTTTCCTCGTGTACATCGTCCAGCCGGGCCGCTAGCCTGTCACCTTGCAGCAGTCCCTGTACGACGTGGAAGTTCGTATAGGTAAACAGCGAGGTGGCAGCGGCACCTTGGTGTTGCTTGATGATCAACGAATAGGGATAGGCGCGATACGGCTTGCGCTCGATTTCGGCGGCATGTGTCTCTTCAATCAGTTGCCGCCAGGTTCTGCCGGTGAAATCCAAGCCAGCCGGCAACGTGTTCAGAAACAGGCCCACGAGGTTTTGTGCGCCCAACGCTTCGGGCCGCCCATTGTCGGTGATGGCGCTCATGACGCGACGGGACGTCGCCAGCGTGCGCAACATGTAGGTGTGGGCAACGAAGAATAGCACTTTGGGCGAGACTGCCATGACGGATGCAGCCGCACGCAACTTTTCCACCATCGACTGTTCCAGGGGTAGCGAGCAGCGCGTGAACCGCCCCAGTGGCCAGGAACGCAACGGATCTTCATATGGGCGTTCACGGCAATACTGCGTCCAGTAACCCTTGCTCTGTTCGTTCTGCTGCTCGGCCAGCTGTTCGGCCACGTAGTCAGCAAAGCGCAGGCCGTGGCTATCGAATACCGCTGTCGCTTCGCCCGCCTGGCAAAGCTCCCAGTAGATTTCGAACAGTTGCCGCTGCAGGGTGGCCATGCTCCAGCCATCGAGGATGGCGTGATGAGCATCGATCACCAGCTGGATCCGTCCTTCGCGCCGTTTGAACACGCTGAAACGAATCAGGCTTGGGGATTCCGGCGCCAACGGGGTGTGCTTCAGTTCTTCGACATAGCGCCGGATGGCTTCGTTTTGTCCGCCTTCTTCCAACGAGGAAAGATCGAACGTGGATACGGCAGCCGGCATTTGCTTTTGCACCAATTGCATCGGCACGGAGAAACTTCGTGTGTCAAATCGCGTGCGCAGCGCCTGATTCAATGCCACTACACGGTCCATCGCGCGGCGGAAGGTTTCCTCTTCATAACGAAACGACAGGTTAAACGAAAATACGTCGTGGTAGACGCCTTGAGCCTCTGCATAATTGCCATGGAACAGCATGCCTAGCTGCAACAGCGTCGCCGGGTACGCGTCCTCCAAGTCCGGAGGTAATTTGCCGGTATCGGCCGCGTCAATCAGCGAGAATGGAGCGCGCGATACGGCCTGGACAACCGGATCGCGCCGCGATCGACTACAGAACGCTGCCAGCTGTTCCAGCTTCGAATGGCGGAATACGTCCGCCACCGACAGCGCCATGCCCTTTTGGGCGAGCTCGGCGACTACCTGGATGGACAGTATCGAGTCGCCGCCAAGCGCGAAGAAATCGGCCTGCCTACCTATCTCCTTGACGCCCAGTAAATCACGCCAGACCCCGGCGATCGCCTCTTCCGTGGCGGTAAGCGGCTCGGTTTGCGTCGAAAGTTCAGCTTTGTGCGCTTCAAACACCTTCAGCAGTTCCGCGCGGCTCACTTTTCCATTCGGCGTGAGCGGGAAGCGATCCACCCAGAACGCCCTGCGCGGCACCATGTGCCGCGGCAATTGGGCGGAGAGCGCGTCCAGCAAATGACTTTCGTCTACATCCTGCTGCGCCCCTTCAATGAAAGCCAGCAGCACCTCCAGACCTTCGCCGGTATAGAGCTGGATGCTCACGTGCGCACCCGCAAGCTGTTGCTGGATTGCGTGCACGACCTGGGCGGACTCGACCCGCTTGCCGCGAATCTTTAGCTGGCCGTCACGTCGCCCCACATAGATGATGTTGCCCTCGGTATCGTACTTGCAGAAATCGCCGGTGCGGTACACCCGGCCCAGCGCCCCGCCCAAATCCAGATACGCCTCCAGCGTCGCCGCGGGCAGCTGGTGATAACCCAGACCAACGCAACTGCCGCCGATCAGTAGCTCGCCCACCGCACCTGGCATGCACAATCGCAAATGCTCGTCGACGATGTAGGCCTGGCAATTCTGAATCGGACGTCCCACCGTAACATTGCTGCGCTGCAGCCATTGCTCGCCGGGAGCGACATGCGCCAGCGAGATATCCGCGCATTCGGTAGGACCATAGATATTTGCAAGCCAGGCGCGATTGGCCGGGCGTTGCAGCCAGACTTGCAGCAAGGACAAGTTCAACGACTCGCCCCCCAGAGCCACCATGTTCAGGCTGTTCAGCTTGCTAAAATCATCGGCCGCTGATGATTTGAGCAACGCATAGAAGGCACTGGGTACGCAATTGATTACGCTAACCTGCCATGCTTGGATAAGGTCAACGAGCGCTGCTGCATCGAACAGGCCACTAGGGGCAAGCACCAATCGGGCCCCCACCATTAGCGGCGCCAGGATATTCTTGATCGATGCGTCGAAACTTACCGGTATCATCAAGAGCACGCGGCTGTTGTGATCGATGCCGGCAAAGTCCACGTACCAGTCACACAGGTTGCTCAATCCCGCATGGTCGATCAGCACGCCCTTGGGGTATCCGGTCGAGCCGGAGGTATAAAGCAGATAGGCAGGAACCTCGGGCTCAGGCTCGACGAATTCGTGCGCCTGCACCTGCGCGCCCTGCCTGTGGACCACGTCGATATCCAGCACCATGCCGGCATAGTTGGATAGCGCATCGCCATGGGCTCTGTCGCTGATAACCACCGGCGCTTCGCTGTTGTCGAGCATGAAATCCGCCTGCTCGACCGGATAGTCTGGATCCACCGGCACGAAGACCGCGCCCGCGCGCATGATCGACAAAATGGCCACAACCAGATTGACGGAGCGCTCCAGGTAGACGGCTACTCGGCTTCCTGCTCCGATGCCAAGCATTGCAAGCTGCTGCCCGACCTGCTCGACCTGGCGGAGCAGCATGGCATAGGTCGCCTGCTCATCCGCGGCGCATACGGCCAACTCATCCGGATGTTTCAATGCCGATTGGCGGAACCTTTGGTATGGACCGTTAAAAAGACCTGCCGGCTTGGACAGACCATGGATCCACGGTGCCAGCCGGGCCATTCGATCTTCTTGCAGCAGCTGCGCAAGCGGACTTGCCGGCGCCTCCAGCACCATTCTCATGAGGCCGAAATAGTGCATCATCCATGACTGCACGTTTGCCGACTCGAAAAGATCGCTATTGTAGAAACAGGTAACCTGATCTCCGACAATCTGCATGGTCAGGTCGTACTGCGAAGTCACTTCAAACGCGTCTTCTGAATGCGCGCTCACGCCCTCGAAAATGTCGTATTCGATCCCCTCGCTGTGATAGAGGAACTTGACCTGGAACAGCGGCGTATAGGCTTCGTCACGCTCCTGTGCGAAGTCTTCCACCACCTTGTCGAAAGGCGTTTCCTGGTAAGCAAGCGCACGCAAGGTTGTGGCATAGGTGCGGTCCGCGCAAGCTTCGAAACTTTCGTCCAGATGCACACGCCCGCGCAGAGCGAGCTGATTGACGAAAAAGCCGGCTACCCGCTCCAGCTCGGCATGGTCGCGACCGAACGTATCGGTACCAACGACGATGTCGGATTCACCGGTAAGCTGATTCAACAGCAAATAGTACAGTGCCAGATGAAAGGCAAATTCCGAGAGCTTGCGATCCTTGATGAATTGATTTCGCCTAAGCAAGAGCTCATTGGAAAGGCGCTGGCGAATCCTTCCCCCTCGATACGTTGGTAGGGCTGGACGCTTGTAATCGGTAGGCAGTTCCAGCACGCCCTTGCATCCATCCAGTTCGTGCTGCCAGAACGAGCGGCCAATGCTATAGCCGCCACGTTCCACATGGCCTTTCTGCCACTGGGCAAAATCGCGATAGGTGGCCGGGTGAATCGATGTCTGCGCAACTTCGCGCCCCATGCGCAACGCGCGGTATCGTTCGGCAAGCTCATTGAGAAGCAGCTTGACCGACCATTCGTCAGTGGCGATATGATGGAATGCCAGCAACAAAGTGTGTGCATCCGGCGCCGTCTGGATCAGGCAAGCACGCAACGGGGCATCCTGCTCTAAGATAAACGCCTGTCCGGCGATCTCTTTGCGCCGTTGAGCCAGCAGTGCGTCCCGGTCTTCGGCGCCGTCGGCGGACAGGTCCAGGAAACCGATGGGAACCGCAAGCTCGGGTTGATAGCGTTGATACGCAATGCCGTCACGCAATGCGTAAGTGGTACGGTAGATCGCATGGCCATCGAGTGTATGGCGCAGCGCCTGCATGAATGCTTCGGTATCAAGCGCGCCGTTCAGAACAAGCTCCAGCGGCATGTTGAAATGCGTGGCCTGTGGACGGTACTGGTAGAGAAAGAACAACCGGTTCTGGGCAAGAGACAGAGGGCTCTCGTTTCCCTTGGCCGAACCGGCTATGACTTGCTCGGCATGGTGCTCGGCGAGCGCCGCTTTGTGTTGTCTGATTTCGTAAACCAGCTGCTCGCTCAGGCGACCCTCCGCGCCGGTGATGCTCAGCTTGCCATCTTTTGTGCGCAGTTTTATGCCATTTTCAGACAAGTGCTCTACCAACTCGAACAGCTTCATCCGTTGCCCCCGATTCGGTGATTCAATCCCAATGCGTTGCTTTGCGATTCAGTGCCCGCGCAATGCAAACGACTACAACTCCCAGCGCCTCGAACCCACCAAACGCTCCGCATGCAGTCCGCGCTCGGCGCAGAACGCCAGCAGGCGCTCGGATTCCTGGACCTGTCGAGAGTTTTCGTGATAGTCCAACCCCATGAAATAACGAAACCATGGCTCCATACCGAGCGCATAGATGTAGACTTCGTTCGGCGCAAAAATCTCCACGAGCTTTCGCGCCGAATCGAAATCCGACCCATTCAGGCGCCGCGATTCATTGATGGCACGTGGAATTGGCTTGATGAACAAAGGGCCGTACATCCAACTCAATGGCGCGCCCACGCACTCCATCCCGATGAACAGAAGGTCGAGCTTGCCGATCAGCCGATGTATGCGCTCATACATAATGGCATCCACGCTGGCTGAATCCGCGCCCGAAAAGATCTTCTTCCCGGCCAGCTCGAAATACCATGCCGTTTTCGAACGGATATTCAGGTCCGCGTGTTCGCCGAGGAAGGGAATGGCCCGGATGTATCCGTCGTCCAGGCGTAACGTTTCCATGTCTTCGAACTCACGTACTATGAGGCCGATTTTCTGCAGCATCAGCTTCACGGACGGATCGAAAAGGTTGCCTCCCGAATTCTTTGGAACCAGCACGCAGCCGATCTTGTGCCTTAGCTGGATCAACGTTTCGACGCATACATGGTCCATATGCGTGTGAGTCAGGCACACATAGTCGATGCGATCGGGCAGTTGCGCAAAGCTTACGATATCGGTTTCGACGTAACGCTTGTCGACGCTTGCAATAACCGGATCGACCATGATGGCGACATGGGGCGTTTCCAGTAGCAGTCCTGCGTGGCCGGTAAAGCGGATCCTCAAGGAGGACTGCAGCGGTTCGTAGCCGCGCTGCGGCGGTGTGGCGGTAAACAATTCGTCGAATCCGACCCCGCCTTGCTGCTGGCAATCGGCAAACAGCTTCCGCATCCGGTCCATCGATACGGGACGCGTCCTGGCGGCAAATAGCTCATCGAGCGACGGACTCGACAGTGGCACGTCAAGGTGAAGATGGTTCTGATCAGGGAAGCGCGGCGAGCTGAGCACGAATGGCCGACGTTCCACGCGTTCCAACATGCCCAGGGAAATGCTCTGTATCGATTCGTCATAAAGAGGGCTTTCATAGATAAGCCCTTCGATCAGGCGAAAGGTGGCGTTGTGGCCACCGTCATACACCAGCTCGACGTAGCCCCTCAGCACTTCCGGTACCTGCTCATAAAGCCGCTCGAGGGAATGTCCCGTCTCCTTGGCAAGCAGCTCGTTGAGTTCGGCGACCGCGTCGCGAATGCGACGATAGACATCGTGGCTTTCAATATCCTCGACCAGGCGACGGACGTCTTCTACTTGTTCTTCGGAGCAATCCACAAAATCACCGCCGGCCAGGCCCGGCTGGCTTCTTGCCGCGATATGAATGCGATGGTTGTTCACGAACGACTTCATGAGGCGAAGGTTGCGTCCCATGAAGTTCAGCGCGGTGCATACCGGCGGAAGGAGATAAGGCCAGGCGTACCAGTTGCGCAGGAGCGGCTCGAAATAAACGTCTTCACGCAAATAGACCTGCTGTACGGATTCGTTCATGCAGACGTGCCCTCAACCACGCGTAGAGTGTTGATTTCCTCGATATGGCTGGATATCCACTTGGCCAATATCGAATCGTCCCTGTTCGGCATCCATGCGCCGATCTGCTCGAAATAGTCCTCGGTAAACTTGCCGGCATATCCGATTCCCTTTGCTGTGTCGCGAATCCATTCCTGGCGGAGCGTGGCGACCTCATATTCCGGATGGCCCAACACGATCAGGAAACGCCGGTCGCCGGTTTCCAGTACTGCATCAATGCCTTCGCTGCATGCAACCCGGCGCAAACCGTGCATGGTCTGGCGCTCCACTTCGACCGGGTCCAGCAGCGCCCGCGTGCTGAAAGGCATGCAGACGTCGCTTCCGGGAGCCCCTGCGTAGATACAACGCGGATCCATCGACTTGAGTCGATACATTCCGAACACCTTGCCTTCGACCAGCCGCTTGCCGATGCCCAGACACTTGGCGATGGCCAATCCGCCGAAGCAGATTCCAGCGGTGGCGCGAATGCGCCGGCCGGCCTGGGCGATAATCTGTGCAAGCTCGGTCCAATACGACACTTGCTCGTAATCCAGGTGCTCCACGGGCGCACCCGTGATGATTAGCAGGTCCAGCCTGACCAACTCCAGCGTTTCGGCAAACGAGCGATAGTGCCCTTGCGGTATCGTCCGGTCGCTGTATTGGTGCGTCACCAGGCGGATGGGGTACAAATCCATCACGTCTTCGTGCGAAGCCAACGCCGAACGAACGAGCGCCTCATAGCTCATCGTGTCGGGCATCATATTCAAGAAACCAACCTGGATTTTTCGCTTCACCGCCCCCTCCCTGATGCTGAAATCTATAGGTCCAGCACAATGATTTTTTCGAACACGTCGACGCCGCCCCCTTGACGCTCGTCGATACGAGCGGCCATGGCCTGCAGCGCAGGCGCTTGCAGCAGAGCGCTGATGCCAAGGTCCACACCGAATTGCTTCTTGATGGCGAAGCCCAGGCGCACAGCCAAAAGCGAATGGCCACCCAATTCGAAAAAGCTGTCGCTTCGGTCCACGCGCTCCACCCCGAGCAGCGCTTTCCACAATGTCGCAAGCTTTTCCTCGACTTCTCCCTGAGGGGGAACATAGTGCTGGCGCGCCACGCCTGCTTCGGCAGGGGGCGGTAATGCCGTGCGATCCAGCTTGCCGTTGGCGCTCAGCGGCATGACCTCGAGCATCACATAGGCCGATGGCAGCATGTATTCCGGCAACACTTGGCGCAAATGCGCCTGCAAATCCTTCTTCAGGCCAGAGGCATGGAACCAGCTTGTCGCGGCCGTGGACGCCGGCGGCGACCCTGCAGGCTCCAATTCATCGCCGCTAAGGCGTGTTGCGTATACGTTGTAGAGCGCCGTGCTGTATAGCGCCCGGTCTTGTTCACAGCGCACGGTATAGCCGTGGGAAGCCAGGATTTCCGTGATTCGGCTCAGCCGTCCGTCGACGTCGTGAACTTCCAGGACGAGCTGGCTAATTTTCGACCAATGTTCGGCATCGATGCCTCCGAGCACATCGAGCTCGGCATTTTCCACGTCGATCTTCAGCAGGTCGATGCGAGCGATGCGATGCTCATCAATGACATCCGAAAGCGTTCGGATCCAGCACTCGTACTGCTCACCCGCCAACTTGTCTTCCAGCAACGACTCCAGTCCTGCCTCGTCGATCGCCAGACCACCATCCAATGCTGCCTGTCCAAGCAGGAATGTTCGCATCGTCGCGCGCGCCTCTTCCCTGCTGGTACGGCTGCTTGAAATCACCGTATTGTGCGGATAGAACGTGAAAACCTCCTGCCTGGCCGCAGCGCCCAGCCCGCAATGAAATAGTTGGGCGTTCAGGCCATAGAGTTCGGCGTTTCGTTGCAGCGAAGCGAAGATCGGCTGCACCGGTTCGAATGCGTAGACCTTCGCCTGTGGAAAGCGCCGTCCGACGAACAGCGTGAATAATCCGATATTGGCGCCCACGTCGAATACGCAGGCACCGTCATGCAAGGTAATTCCGTGCTTGAGATAGATCTGCTCATCGAAGATCTCTTCGTAGACGAACTGGGTTTCGCCTGCGTTGTGATGAAACACGAACATGCCATTTGGCAGTTCAAAGCGACGGGCCGCACAATCGGCTTGCTCGCGCTCCATGCGCAACCACTGGCGTGCGGGATAGGCGTGCGTGGCGGAGGGGACCAGATAGGCGATCAGTCGCCTGTCTTGTTCCTCATCCTCGCGAACCAACACGTGTGCCTCCTGCACGCCTGGATGGGCCAGCAGCGCCGCCTCGATCTCGCCCAGCTCGATGCGGAAGCCACGGATCTTCACCTGGAAGTCGTTGCGACCCAGGAATTCCAGCACCCCATCCGCTCGCCACCGTGCCAGGTCGCCCGTGCGGTACAACCGCGCTCCAGGCTTCCCACTGAAGCGATCCGCCACAAACCGCTCCGCCGTCAGCTCCGGCCGATTCAAATAACCCCGCGCCACCCCCACACCCCCGATGTACAACTCGCCGCTCACGCCCACCGGCACCGGCTCGCCATACGCGTCCAGTACGTAGATCTGCATGTTCGCGATCGGACGGCCGATCGGCAC
>NZ_DATEJY010000227.1:0-13179 GCF_035277725.1 Dyella sp.
AGCCGGCTTGCCGACGCTGTCGGTGTAACCCGCCACCATCACCTTCACCTGCGGGTAGCGCTTCAGCGTATCGACAGCCTGATCCAGGATCGCCAGCGAGTCGCTGCTCGGCGCGGCCAGGGCCGGCTCGATGTTGGTCTCTCCCTTCTTCGGACGGTCGAACTTGAAGTTCACGCCCTTGAGGTCGATCACCACCTTCTGCGGGCAGCCATCCGGGCCAACGATCGTGCCTTCCGGCAGATCCGGGCACTTGTTGTCGCACAGGTTCACGCCGTTGCGGAACTGCTTGGAGCAGTCCGGCTGGGCCGGCGGCGGCGGCGCGGGCGGAGCAACCGGGGCCGGCACGGAGCCGATCTTGGCCACGATGCTGAAGCCCAGGAACCAGTCGCCATAGCCGTTCTTCGCCGGCTGGGTCTTGTCGTCCCAGTCGTAGCGGTAGCCAGCTTCCACGCGGAAATCAGCGCTGTCGGTGATCGACTTGGACACGCCCACGCCAGCTTCGGCGGCCGGCGCCCAATCACGGTTCAGCGGGTTGTGGTGGTAGCTGCCCATCACGCCACCCAGCAGGTACGGACGCCACGCGTTGGCATCACCAAAGAAGTAACGCGCCGACACGCCGTAGTTGTTGTTCGACCACGTGTTGCCCTGGCCAAACACGGCGGAGTCCGCCTTGCGCTTGGTGCGATCGATGAACAGTTCAACCGAAACGTTCGGGCTGATGAACTTACCGACCGACAGTCCGTAGTAGATCTGACGGCTGCGCGTGTTGCGATCGGTGTCGTTGTAGTAGCCACCGACCGTCGGAGCGACGTACCAGCGGTCGTCAAAGCCATTCGGCCACGCCGGCGCATTGCTGCTGGCCGTACTGCTGCTGCTCGCAGCCGTGTTGTCCTGCGCATGAACGGCAGCGACGCCACCCAGCGCAAGCGCGATCAGAAAATACAGGCCCTTACGTTTCATCAGGTCTCTCCTCATCTCTTAATGTGTAGGGCATTCATCCCGCCAAGCCAAATCGCTGTAGACGCGCAACCCTTGCGGTATAGGACTCGTACGATGGCCAACGCCCGGCGCGGGCGAGTTTAACAAGTTTTAAACGACATGCAAAATGATCGCTAACAGCCTGTCAGCCAACAGCCTGCCTGCCCAGAGACGACGCCACCCCCGGTTCGGTCCCTGGGCCGAACCGGGTCTTGAACCCATGGCTTAAGATTTTCTGCTCAGCGTGTCGTCACAGCGTGAAGAGACCGAGGAAATCCTGGATCGGCATGGCATCCAGCTTGGCCGGATCGGCAGTGGCGTCCAGGATGGCCTTGACCTTGTGCGACGGCAGATGGCCGCGCATGGCCGCCTCGAACTTCTTCAGCAGCACCGGAATGCCCTCGGCGCGACGCTTGCGGTGGCCGATCGGGTAGTCGATGGACACCTTCTCCGTGCTGCTGCCGTCCTTGAAGAACACCTGCACGGCGTTGCCGATGTAGCGCTTCTCGGGATCGAAGTAGTCCTTGGTGAACTGCGGGTTCTCGGTGACCGTCATCTTGTCGCGCAGCGCATCGATGCGCGCGTCGGCAGCGACGTCGTCGTTGTAGTCGTCCGCGGTGAGGCGGCCGAAGATCAGCGGCACCGCCACCATGTACTGAATGCAGTGGTCGCGATCGGCGTAGTTGGCCAGCGGGCCGGTCTTGTCGATGATGCGGCAGCCGGCTTCCTGCGTTTCGATGACGACCTTCTCGATCTGGTCGAGCCTGCCGGCAACCTGCGCATGCAGCTTCATGGCGCACTCCACCGCGGTCTGCGCGTGGAATTCGGCCGGGAAGCTGATCTTGAACAACACGTTCTCCATCACGTAGCTGCCGAACGGACGCTCGAACTCGAACGGCTTGCCCTTGAACGCCACGTCGTAATAACCCCAGGTCTTGGCCGTGAGCGCGGAGGGATAACCCACTACGCCGCGGTAGACCGCATTGATGGCGTGGGTAACGGCGCGGCGGCAGGCGTCGCCAGCTGCCCAGCTCTTGCGCGGTCCGGTATTCGGTGCGTGGCGGTAGGTGCGCAGGGCGCCGTTGTCGATCCAGCTGTGCGACACGGCGGTGGTGATCTGCTCCTTGCTGCCGCCAAGCATCGCGGTGGCGACGGCGGTGGAAGCCAGGCGCACCAGGATCACATGATCCTGGCCGACACGGTTGTAGCTGTTGAGCAGCGCGTAGCAACCCTGGATTTCGTGTGCCTTGATCGCATAGCCCAACACGTCGCGCACGGAAATCGCCTTGCCGCCTTCGCGCTCGGCCTTGCGGCTCAAGTAATCGGCGACGGCCAGGATCGCACCGAGGTTGTCGGACGGATGGCCCCACTCGGCCGCCAACCACGTGTCATTGAAATCCAGCCACCGGATCTGCGCGCCGATGGCGAATGCCGCCTGCACCGGATCCAGCTCATGGCTGGTACCCGGCACGCGTGCGCCGCCCGGCAACGTCGCGCCCGGCACCACTGGGCCGAGATGCTTCACGCACTCGGGGAATTTCATCGCCATCATCGCGGTGGCCAGCGAATCCAGCAGCATGTAGCGCGCGGTGTCATACGCCTCGGTGGAATCGATCCGGTAGTCGGCCACGTAGTTGGCAATGTCGACCATCGGTTGATCGGGATCGGGACGCTTGGCAGAACGGATGTCGTGCGCGCTCATGGGGATCTCGCGGTAAGGGAAAAGCGAAATTGTAACGGGGAACGCCGAATGGGACATGCTGCAAGCGCTGCATGCGCTTGACCCACCCTGCCCCGCCATCGAGAATCCCCGCACCACCCCAAAGGGGAGTAGTTCCGGATGCGGCCAGCCGCATCCGCGCGGCGATCGTCATCACGAGCGAAGCATCGCTCCGGGCGCCGCGGCGGCTGAGGTCGTGAACGAGACTTTTGCGGTGATGACGGGGCCGGCGTGCGTCCCGTCGTCGCCGCTTGAGTCCCGCACGCCCAGGAACCTGGCATGACGCTCCCTACCCATCTGCTTTCTGATCTGCTCACCATCATCCTGCTGGATCTGGTGCTGGCCGGCGACAATGCGATCGTGATCGCACTCGCCGCGCGCAACCTTCCCCAGGCTTTGCAAAAACGCGCGGTGGTCTGGGGCACCCTGGGCGCGATCGCTGTGCGCATTGTGTTGACGGTGATCGTCGTCTACCTGCTCGAACTGCCTGGACTGATGCTGGTCGGCGGTCTGCTGTTGCTGCCGATCGCCTGGAAACTGCTGAAACCCACACATGAAGACCACGGCTCGATCGCCGCCGCAGCGGGTTTCTGGTCGGCATTGCGCACCATCATCGTGGCCGATGTGTTGATGGGCGTGGATAACGTGCTGGCGATTGCCGGCGCCGCGAAAGGCCATATGGGTCTGGTGGTGATCGGCCTTCTGATCAGCATTCCCTTGGTGGTGTGGGGTTCCACACTGATCATCAAGCTGATCGAGCGTCTGCCCATTCTCATCTACGCCGGTGCCGCCGCCATCGCCTGGACAGCAGGCCGCATGATCAGTCACGAAATTCTCTGGCGCGCGTGGTTCGATGCACACGGCTGGATGAAGCACGTGCTGGAAATCGGGCTGGCGCTCATCGTGTGTGGCGGCGCTTACCTGATCAATCGCCGGCGACGGCTTGAGGCCTGATGTTCGCCGCGCCACACTGTGCGGCTATCCCGCCAGCATGGAGTTGTCATGAAGCTGTATTACGTACCCGGTGCCTGCTCGATGGCCGATCACATCGTGCTCGAATGGATTGGCAAGCCTTACGAAGCGCAAGAGGTCGCGCGCGAGGCACTGCGCTCGCCGGACTATCTCAAGCTCAATCCTGCCGGTCAGGTACCGGCGCTCGTCGTGGAAGAGGATTGGGTGCTTACCCAGAACGTCGCCATCCTCAATTACCTGATGGACCGCTTTCCGGAAGCAAAGCTCGGTGGCCAGAGTTCGACGCGCGAGCGTGCGGAAGTGAATCGCTGGCTGTGCTACCTCAATGCCGATGTGCACGGTGCATTCAAACCGGTTTTTGGTCCACAACGTTTTATCGCTGACGACTCACAGCACAGCGCGCTGCAAGATATGGCGCGCCAGCATCTGCGCGCGCATTTCGAACGGCTGAATGCGCAGTTGGCAGATCGCGAATGGCTGACCGGACATCGCTCGGTGGCCGATGCGTATCTTTTCGTCGTGCTGCGCTGGGCGAAAGGCAAGCAGGTGGATCTCAACGGGCTTGCGCACCTGGATGCTTTCTTTGCGCGGATGCAGGCCGATGCTGGCGTGCAGGCAGCGATGAAGGCCGAGGGATTCTAACCGCTCGCTGCAACCCGAGCCCTCTACCCAGCGGGGAGAGGGCTACGCCAAGCGCGGTAGTTTTTGCGCACTCGCATCATGGGATGCGCATGCCGTGACGAGCGGCGACGATCAAAACATCATCGGCACGCGGATGATCACCGTTGCATCCGGCGTATCGCGCGTCACACCCACGCCCAGCGTGACGTTCAAGGTTTGCTTGTCGTTGTAGCGGTACGACCCGCCGATCAGCAGCTGACCCAGCCAGACCTTGGTCGAGCCAGGCAGTTTTTGGCCGGATTCGGTGGTTCTGCCGATAAAGGTCTGGTCGTAGCCGATGCTGAGCGATGCCTTGTCGTTCAATGCCATGCCCATGCCGACGCTGACATCGCCCTCGTTACCCATTTTCACGTTGCCGATAAATTGCTTGCCGCCAAGCAAAATATTTTCGGAAACGTTGTGACGTTCGACGTTGTACAGGTAACTGAAGTTACCGAAGAACACCACTGGATCGGACGGCAGCAACCATGTCAAGCCAGGTTGCAAGGTGTAGAACCCCGTACCGGTCGGTTGCTGCACCGGCAAGCCGGTACCGGTGAGATTCTGGACGCAACGCGTCACGCAATCGGTCACCACCTCGAATGGATCCTTGCCGGTGCGCGACTTGAAGCGGAACCAGCCGATGTAATAAGCCTTGTCCGCACCGCCGTTGTTGATTTGGTAACGCAACGTCGCTTCGATATCGCCAAGCCCTTTGCCCCTGGAACCGAACACGTTGTTTTCGGCCGAACCGGTCAGCACTTCGCGACTCACCGTATCGGTATGCGTGTCCACATAGGGAATGCGCACTTCCAATTCCATGCGATTGGTAATGCCATATCGGCCGGTGAGGATCGCCGTCTGCGTCGTGCTGCGTACCTGGCGCACATCGATAAGGCCAATCAGGATGGCGGGAATGATGGTGTATCCAACCAGTGCCACGCGATCGGCGGTGGAATAGCCGAACTGATACGTGGGCTCTACCACGATCCTGCCGCGCGGCGTCAGCACGCCCGGTTGCTGGAAGATCGGCGCGACTTCCGGCGGTCGCGAATTTTCTGCCGGTGCCTGGCCGACAGGTGCGGACGGCGTGCCTTGTTGAGTCGCTTGCACATCCACGGCTGCATCCGGCGAAGGCATGGGCAATGCGGAGGCACCCGAACCGCCCGCGGCGATATTGCCGCCACGCTGGCGTGACAGCACATCCATGCCCACGGCATGGCGCAAGGACCTGTAATCGGCTTCTTGCTGCGCCAGCTGGCGTTGCAGCGCGTCGATCTGCGCGTGCATGGCCTGGATGCGCGCGTCCTGCTCCGCAAGCCGCCGGCGAATGGCGGGAGAGGACGTGTCGTCCGCACTGGAAACCGTATTCGATGCATCCTGCGACACCACGGCGCCACTGAAGGCCATCAGGCTGGCGCAGCCGCTGGCATAGATCCACGGCATGATGGTGTGCTTCGTTTTCCGACCCGTCTTGTACTTCATGTTGTTCCCCCTAGCGGATCACATCCGCTCGCATCAATGCGATAACGCCTGCAACTGTTGCGCGGTTTGCATGCTCTGCTGCAGTCCCTGATTGCGCATCGCGTTGAGCGCGTTCACGGCCACGTTCAACGTGGTGAGGCTGCGGATAAGCTGGTTGTTGACTGTGTTCTGGATCACCGTCGCCGCACTGGCTTGCGTGGCGGAGGCCGGAATGATGATGCTGGTGACCATGGGCGTGTTCTGGAACGCGCCCGCCCCACTGGCTTGCGTCGACGAAGCGCTACCCGCACTGGCCGCACCTGCATTTGCGCTGCTCGATGCGCCTTGCGCCAAGGCCTGCGTGACGGTCTGCGTCACGTTTTGCGCGACGGAGGCCGCGCCTGCCTGGGTCGTCATGGATGGCGTAAACGTATTGCCCGAACCAACCTGCACGTCGATCGTGCCAAGGGCTTCGGCCAGTGACGTCGCCTGTTGTGCGGTGATATGCGCGATATCGGGAATCGATACGTTGAGGTAGGTGACGAGATTGCCGTCGACGTACACCGCTCGCTGAATGCCGAACGACACCTCCAGACCATCACCCAGATCGAAGCCACCACGGATGGTGGCAAGGCTTTGCGTGGAAATCGGCATGCCGAAACCCACTACCGGCACGCGCGTCTGGGCATGTGCCACACCAGCGCCGCCTGCCAACACCAGCAAGCCCATTACGCGCAACGAGAGACCGGAACGTTTCATAAGGCCACCTCATATGTCGCCAGGTCCGTATTTGGGCATGGTGATCGTGTCCAGCCCGCGCCGGTCGACACCGAGCCCCAACGGAGCGAGTGGCGCATGGCGCCAGTCGCTATCAGCGTTGAAATGCGCCAGATCGCGCCGGTTGTGGATCACGAATACCAATCCGTTTTTCCACAACTGATCAAAACGATCCTCCGGAATCGCGCGCGTACCACGGGCGGGATCGCCCAGTAGTACACGCCCATAGCGCACGCCCTTGATCACCACGAAATGGTGGTAGCCCCGTTCCTCGATCAGCACGATCGCCGGCAGGTTGGCCTGCTGCAATTGCTGCAGGCTGGCATGGAAACCATCGGCCTCGAAACCGATGCTTTCCAGGTAAAGCTTGATATCCAGCAAAGAGAAACCTTCCTTGTTGATCTTCCGGCGGTCGCCGTGCAGATACATCTGCTCGAACACGACCTGCTCGTTGACCGGATAGTTGTATTGGTAGGTGAGCAGCGTTGCGACTGCAGCCGAGCCGCAGCTGAAGTCGTACTTCTGATGAATGGTGTTGCGGTACTTCGCTTCTTTCAGCGTGGTGATGTGCAGTCGATAGGTCTGCCCGGCGTTGTCGTTCAGCGCCATGTTGCCGGCCTGCACCGCAGGCGCAGCAAACGCAAGGAACACGGCCAACGCTGGCAGCACGCGAGTCATGGCTTCAACTGCACATTGACGATCACACCGGTCTGGATCAGCACGTTGTTGCCGGTGTTTTGCACTACCGATGGCAAACCTGTAGCACCCTGCAGCGAATTGCCGCCGATCGAATTGGCGCCGGTAGTCACTTGCGAAGCGGTATCGCCCGTCACCGTACCGGTAAGGGTTTGGTTGTTCTGGACGAAGGTGCCCCCGCTGTAGCGCTGCAACGTACTGGCACTTACCGCCTGGCCGAAACCGCCCATCGCTACCGGCTGTGCGGCCGGTTGGCTAGCGACGTTTTGCGCGCCCGCTACATGCGTCGGCGGATCTGCCGCGAGCGCTCCCCCTGTCATGCACAACAGCGCCCATCCTATTACGGGTGTTGTACGAGCCATGGCACTTACTCCGAATGGTGTCGCGCATCACATACGACTGCATCCCGACAGCACATCGCTGCCAGTTCACTCGGCATGGCGGGGCGATGCGTGCCCCGCCATGTCGATCAGTCGTACATCAATGGCCGACGTTCAGATTGGCCTGGACCGTCACACCTTGCTGAATCAGCGCCGCTGCACCGCTGTTCTGCGCAATAGTCGTGATGCCCGCTGCCGCTGCCGCTGTGCTGGTCATGCTGTTCGCCATATCGAAGGTGCCGCCGTCTGCGGCCGTACTTCCGCCATTACCGCCATTGCCACCCGACGCACCCATCCCTGAACCTGCCGTGCTGGCGCCGCCATCACCACCCGAAGCTCCGTTACCGCCTGCGCTCGCCGCCATGCCGCTGGTGCCGCCGGTCGCGCTGCTATTACCGCTGGTAGATGTAGCCGAACCTGACATGCCTTCACCGCCGGTAGACGTGCCAGATCCACCCATGGCGGTTCCACCCGCACCACCGTGATGACCGGCATTGGCATTAGCGTCACCGCCGGAGCTCCATGCGCCGCCACCTTTTGCACCGCTACCAGCCAACGCATCGCCGCTGCTGGAGCCGGCTCCGCCGGCATGGCCGCTATGTGCATTGGAGTCGCCGCCCGAGCCGCCACTGCCACCCCAACCGCTGTAGCTGTTACCGCCCCAGCCGCCGCCGCCCTTGCCACCACGTCCACCGTTGGCATTGCCGCTATTGGTTGCCGAGTTGCCGATGCCCGACACCGTTACGTCGGACACTGCACCTTCCAATGTCGTGTTGGCTACTGCGGTGCTGGTATTGAAGGCATCGCTAACCGATGAGTAAGCCGTACCGCCGTTGTTGGCTGCGGAGGTGCCCATGCCGTCGCTATAGACGTCACCGCTGTTGCTACGGTCGTTGCCACTTGGCGAGACTGTGACGGTCTTGGTATGGGTGCTGGAATCGCTGTTGCTATGGGTGCTCGAGTCCGTGCTGGTGTTCGAGCTCGTGTTGTTGCCACCTATGGTGTTGTTGTTCTGATTGCTGTTGTTGTTGGTCCCAGCCATGGCCGGGAGAGCAAGTCCCAAGCCAAGCGTCAATGCCGTGAAAAGTAGAGTCTTGCGCATAAATATTCCTCCCGGAATGGATGCGATTGCCCCCTGCTTTTTTGCTGTCACAGCGCTTAGGTATGGCAAACCGCATGCCACGCGCGACGATTCGCGGCAGCTGCGGCTGGCGTTATAAAAATCAATGCATTGCGCGTGCATGAAAGCAACATGAAAAAATGGCGCAACGCTTGCTAGGTGCTACATGTGTGCAACAGTAGCGGCGCGATCATTTTCGCGCAGACCACGCATCGAAAAATAAGTGCCTTGAAAACATTGCCTTGCCACGCATCAACATCCACATGGCCATGTGTATCGGCCATGCAACAGGCTCGTCGCTGCAAGCAACAAAAAAAAGGGGCATAAAGCCCCTCTTTTGTTGCCATGACAATCAACTCAGCGCTTTTCGATTGGCGTATACGTGCGATCTTCCGGACCGATGTAGTTGGCGCTGGGACGGATGATCTTGCCATCCTCGCGTTGCTCAATCACGTGCGCGCTCCAGCCGGAGGTGCGCGACATCACGAACAGCGGCGTGAACATCGCCGTGGGCACACCCATCATGTGATAGGCGCTAGCTGAGTACCAATCAAGATTCGGGAACATCTTCTTCAGTTCCCACATCAGCTTCTCAATGCGCTCGGACACTTCGAACAAGATCGGGTTGCCGCCTTCCGTGCAAAGTTTGCGCGAAATTTCCTTGATGATCTCGTTGCGCGGATCGGACACGGTGTAAACCGGATGACCGAAGCCGATGATGATTTCCTTGCGCTCGACGCGTGCACGAATGTCGGCTTCCGCATCGTTGGCGTTGCGGTACCTGGCAATGATGTCCATGGCCACTTCATTCGCGCCGCCATGCTTCGGTCCGCGCAGCGCGCCGATCGCGCCGGTGATGGCCGAATACATGTCAGAGCCAGTACCGGCGATCACGCGCGCGGTGAAGGTGGATGCGTTGAATTCGTGCTCGGCGTAGAGCACCAGAGAACGATCCAGCGACTGCGCGTGCAGCTCGCTCGGCTTCTTGCCGTGCAGCAGGTGCAGGAAGTGCGCGGCAATCGTTTCGTCTTCGGTTTCGGTTTCGATGCGTTTGCCGTTGTGGCTGAAGTGGTACCAGTACAACAGCATGGAACCGAAACTGGCCATCAGGCGGTCGGCAATGTCGCGCGCGCCGGTCAGGTTGTGGTCTTCCTTTTCCGGCAGCACGGTGCCCAGCACGGAGCAGCCGGTGCGCATCACGTCCATCGGGTGCGTGGCGGCGGGCAGCAGTTCCAGTGCGCTCTTCACCGGTGCCGGCAAGCCGCGCAGGCGCTTCAACTTAGCCTTGTAGGCATTCAATTCGGCCCAGTTCGGCAGCACGCCGTGCACCAGCAGATACGCCACTTCTTCAAAGCAGCCCTTGGCGGCCAGGTCGTGAATGTCGTAGCCGCGGTAATGCAGGTCGTTGCCGCTGCGGCCGACCGTGCACAGCGCGGTATTGCCTGCCGCCACGCCGGATAGGGCGACGGATTTCTTCGGCTTGGGGGCAGTTGCGGATTGCTCGCTCATTGGTAGTGCTCCAGGGTGCGAAACATGGATCACAGCCGTTGGGGGAAACGGCTGTGGGAAATTACTTCTTGCCGGCGAATAGCGCGTCGAGCTTCTTCTCGAAATCGTGATAGCCAATGCGGTCGTACAACTCTTCACGTGTCTGCATCGTGTCGATCACATTGCGCTGGTGGCCGTCGCGGCGAATCGCCTGGTAAACGTTTTCCGCAGCCTTGTTCATCGCGCGGAACGCCGACAGCGGATACAGCACGATTCCCACGCCTGCGCTACGCAACTCTTCGACACTGAACAACGGTGTGCTGCCGAATTCGGTGATGTTGGCGAGCACCGGCACCTTCACCGCATCCACAAAACGCTGATAGGTGGGCAGATCGTAGGCGGCCTCGGCAAAGATGCCATCGGCACCTGCTTCCACGCAGGCCAGTGCGCGTTCGATGGCGGCATCCACGCCTTCCACGGCAATGGCATCGGTACGCGCAATCAGAAAGAAATTAGCATCGGTCCTGGCATCCGCTGCTGCTTTCACGCGATCGGCCATTTCACCCGCCGGCACGATTTCCTTGCCGGGACGATGGCCGCAACGCTTTGCGCCCACCTGGTCTTCGATGTGGCAAGCCGCGGCGCCGAACTTGATCAGGCTTTTTACCGTGCGCGCGATGTTGAAGGCGCTCGGGCCAAACCCGGTATCGATATCCACCATCAACGGCAGATCGCAGACGTCGGTGATGCGGCGCACGTCGGTGAGTACGTCATCGAGCGTATTGATGCCAAGATCCGGCATGCCCAGCGAACCTGCCGCCACGCCGCCACCCGACAGGTAGATGGCGCGATAACCTGCGCGCCTGGCGAGCAATGCATGATTGGCGTTGATGGCGCCGATCACTTGCAGCGGCTTTTCGGCGGCAAGCGCGGCGCGGAAGCGGCTGCCGGCGGAATCGGACTGGGTCATTACGGTTCTCCGAAACGGGAAATTGTAAGCGATGTGTCCGCGCGGCCATGTCGCGGCGCAGTAAGGGCCTGCGGACAGGTGGTGTGAGCGACACCTCGACGTGCCCACTCAGGGTCGATCAATTCGAACGGAGTCATGAGGACGCACTGACGAACGCGATGGGTGTCACTCTGTCATGAGGAAATACATTGATCAATCTTGATTGAAAGGATCAATATGTCACCCATGCGCACCGATTATCTTTCTGCCCAGGATGCTGCCGCGCGGCTCGGCGTAAACCTTGCGACGCTGTACGCCTACGTGAGCCGTGGCCGCATCGATTCGCGCCCCGGACCTGATGGCCGCACACGGGAATACAGCGCCAGCGACATCGAGCACTTGATCGAGCGCAAACAGGCTGGACGTGGTGCTGCGCAAGGCGCTGCCCACAGCCTGGCGTGGGGATTGCCGGTGATGGAGACGCGCATCTCGTTGATTCGCCCACGCGGGCATTACTACCGCGGCGAATCCGCCATCGCCTTGGCGAAAAGCGGCGCCACGCTGGAGGAAACGGCGCGACTGTTGTGGGATTGTGGCGATCACGATCCATTTGCTGCCGAATCGCCACCTCGATGGCCGGAAGCTATTGCGCTGCTGCTTCGTCAACCCGATGTGCAGCCGCTGGAACGAACCATCGCCGCATTGCCGTTGTTGGCTCTTGATGCCACGCATGCGCACAGCACTGATCCGCTGCATCGTCGGCATGATGCGGCGTTGCTGTTACGAGAGACAGCCGCGTTGCTATGCGCGACACACCCCAGTGCGCAACCCATTCACCGCGTGATGGCTGCGCACTGGCGCAAGGACAGTACCGGTTTGTCCGAACTGGTGCGCTGCGCCTTGGTATTGTGTGCCGATCACGAACTCAATGCGTCTTCGTTCGCGACGCGCGTCGCTGCATCGACCGGCGCCAGTTTGCATACAGCCGTATGCGCTGGGTTGGCGACGCTATCTGGCCCTCATCACGGTGGGCAGGCCGCGCGAGCGCATGCGCTCATACAGAACATGTTGCGTGAACGCAAACCCGTCGATCGCGTTCGCGAGCGCCTTCGCCGCGGCGAAACGCTGCCAGGCTTTGGGCATACGCTGTACCCCGAAGGCGATCCACGCGGTACGGTATTGCTGGATGCGTTGCGTTCTACGCGTCCGCGTCCCGGCAAGCTCGCCGCCATCGATCGGTTGGTTGATGCCGTACAAACGCAATGCGGTCGGCATCCGAATCTGGATTTCGCGCTGGCTGCGATTGCGTCAGCGTATGCGTTGAATGCGGATGTGGCGTTGGCGATGTTTGCTGCGGGTCGCATGGCGGGGTGGTTGGCGCATGCGTTGGAGCAGCAGGAAAGCGGAAGTTTGATTCGGCCCCGGGCTAGTTATGTGGGGCGAATGCCGCAGCGTGAAGGGTGATCGTTTGCGTGTGCGGTTGTTCAGTCGCTGATCTTCAGCACGTAGGCTGGATTAGCGCAGCGTAACTCAGCACATGCCATGCAAATGGGGGGATACGGACGGATACGTATCGCGCAAGCTTGAAGATGGCGATGCTGGGTTACGCTGCACTAACCCCAATGGCACTAACTTAAGCCGCAAGTAGCTCGAATACTGAGAAATATCTTGAACCGTCGTCCCGGCGAAAGCCGGGATCCAGCGACTTTGGGGGATCATCAAAGTCACTAGGCCCCGGCTTTCGCCGGGGCGACGATGCTTAAGTTAGTGCCATTGGCCGCTAACCCAGCCTACCTGCTGCCCCTCATTACAAAACGCCTGTATGCGCATAGAAAGGGATTGTTCGGCCCATCCATGGGCCTCACCCCTCCGCGCTGCGCGCTCCGGGGCCAGCCTGCGGCTGTCCAAATTTGTTCCAGACAAATTTGTCGAACCGAAAGGATTCTCATCAAAACCTCTCTCTCCGCCACCCATA
>NZ_DATEJY010000228.1:0-28242 GCF_035277725.1 Dyella sp.
CATGCCCCGCCTGAAACCCTACCGCAATCGCAGCCGCCGCTCCGGCGTCAGCGCCTATGCGATCGGCAAGGGCTTCATCCTGGTGCACTTCGTCCGCGACGGCACTTACGAATACACCGACGCCAAGCCCGGCCGCATGCATGTACGCAACATGCAAACCCTGGCCGAAGCTGGCATCGGCCTTTCCACCTACATCAGCCGTTTCGTGCGCGGCAAGTACGCGCGCAAACTCGACTAAGGCCCAAGGAACATCCATGTCCGAGCACATCCTCGATCCCGGTTTCGAGCTCACCCTGCGCCCCATGCGCTATCCCGAGTTCTACGAGATGTACCGCAACGCGATCAAGAACACCTGGACGGTGGAAGAAGTGGATTTTTCCCTCGACGTCACCGACCTCAAGTCGAAGATGACGGATGCGGACCGCCACCTGATCCACCGCCTGGTCGCCTTCTTCGCCACTGGCGACACTATCGTGGCGAACAACCTGGTGTTGAATCTGTATCAGCACATCAATGCGCCGGAAGCGCGCATGTATCTGTCGCGCCAGTTGTTCGAGGAAGCACTGCACGTGCAGTTCTACCTCACCCTGCTCGATACCTATATTCCTGATCCGAACGAGCGCAACAAAGCGTTTGCGGCCATCGAGAACATTCCGTCGATCCAGCAGAAAGGTGCGTTTTGCTTCAAGTGGATCGATTCGATCCAGAACCTGCAAAAGCTGGAAACGCGCGAGCAGCGCCGGCAGTTTCTGCTCAATCTGATCTGCTTTGCTGCCTGCATCGAGGGACTGTTCTTCTTTGCCGCGTTTGCCTACGTGTATTTCCTGCGTTCGCGCGGTCTGCTCCATGGTCTCGCTTCGGGTACCAACTGGGTGTTCCGCGATGAATCCGGCCATATGGGCTTTGCGTTTGCCGTGGTGCGTACCGTCCGTGCGCAGGAGCCGGATCTGTTCGACGAGGACATGCGCGCGCAGGTCGAAGCGATGCTGGAAGAAGCCATCGCCTGCGAAACGCAATTTGCCGAGGATGTGCTTTCCGGCGGTGTGGCGGGATTGTCGGTGAAGGACATGCGCCAGTATCTGGAATATTGCGCAGACCAGCGTCTGGCCCAGCTCGATCTTCCGAAGAAGTATGGTGCGAAGAATCCGTTCGACTTCATGGATCTGCAGGACGTGCAGGAAGTCACCAATTTCTTCGAACGCCGCGTGTCTGCCTATCAGGTCGGCGTGGAAGGCGAAGTCGCCTTTGACATGGCGTTCTGACGCATAATCGGCGGACATGGAGATGCCGCCTATCGTTCTTACCGATACCCCTACGGCCGACGAGCTGGCGGCGATCCGTCGCCCGCTCGATCAGTTCAATCTGGATGCTTGCGGCATCGCCGACCAGCGTCCGCTGGCATTGCTGGTGCGCGATCCGGTTACGCACGACATAGTGGGCGGACTCAATGGCCGCACCTCGCGCGGCATGCTGTTCATTGACGTGTTCTTCCTGCCCGCATCCATGCGCGGCAACGGTCTGGGCAGCACGCTGCTGCGCATGGCTGAAGAGGAAGGCGTACGCCGCGGTTGCCGCACGGGCATCCTGTATACCAACAATTTCCAGGCACCGGGCTTTTATACGAAGCAAGGCTGGCGCGAGTTCGGTAATTTTCCCTGCGATCCGCCCGGAAGCAGCCGGATTTTTTTCACCAAGGAACTTGCTTGACGTAGGTTGGGGTGCGAACCCCAACATCGCCATATGCATCGAGCCGGCGATGTTGGGGTTTGCACCCCAACCTACGACAAGTTCTCCGCCGTCGCGGCGCGCTGGAATCCACGACAATCATGGACGGCCTTCGCGTTTCATGGCATCGATGTCTCGCTGCCTCCCCCCAAAGGGAGGGAGGCACAGCAGCAGAATCACGTCCAGCTGTTGTCGTCGTCAAACCCGCCGCCATCAAAATTCGCATCATCAAAATCATTGCTGGATGCGAAATCCTGATCACCACCGCTCGGTAGGTTGTCGTTGCCGTTGTCGTAGAAATTGTTCTCGGTGACGTTCTCGATCACCTCGGGTTGACCACCGAAACCGCCACCGAAGAAACCGCCGCCACGGTGGCCACCGAGCAGGCTTTCGATGCCATCGAACAGGAACATGCCGCCGGCGACACCGGCTGCGGTGGTCGCTGCATTGGCAAAAAAGCTCGAACCGCCGCCCTGTTGCGGCGCGGCCGGCGCGCTGCCAAACAAGCGCTCGCGCCAACTTGGTGCAGCAGCCGGTGCAGCTTGCTGTTGCGGCGGGAACGGCGGTGGGTTGTTACCCCACGCGGACTGCGGCTGACCGCCAAGGAAGCTGCCGCCGCCCTGCTGTTGCCCGGCCAATTGCGCCTGCAGTTGCGCGATCTGCGCCTTTGCCGCGTCCAGCGCATGCTGCTGCAACAGGCAGCGTTGCACCAATAGATAGGCCGCGTCGGGCTGATTGGCCAGGCGCTGGTGGATCAGCGCATCGGCCTGCGCGTCCTTGTTCACGCCGTTGACGGCGGCCAGGCGCTGGAGGAAATCGTCGAGAAGGAGTTGTTCCTGGGGAGTCATGGGATCACCGGTTGCTGGGATGGCGGCACGATGCCGGCAAGGTCGGAAGTATGCGCGGGATGTGTGACCTCAAGAGTGCCGGTGGTCGTGGTTGATATCCGCAATTCACGATCCCTTTGGGTGGGGGCGACACGACTGGCATTGGAGACGCAGGTTGGGGTGCGAACCCCAACGCGGAGAATGTTGGGGTTCGCACCCCAACCTACGATGTCATCCCAGCCCACGCCGCGAGGCCTATTGACTACAGCTGTAGTCAGGCGTAGCGTGCCTACACCTGTAGTCACGGATCGAACCGCATGCCCAAACCATCCATCGGCGACCAGGAACTGGCGCTCCTGCATTACCTGGCCGAACACGAACACGCCACCGTGGGCGAAGCCGCCGCCGATTTCGGCGAAGCGCGCGACCTGGCGCGTTCCACCGTGCTGACCATGATGGAACGCCTGCGCAGCAAGGGTTACCTCAAGCGCCGTCACGTCGACGGTGTGTACCGCTACAGCACCACCACCGGACCGAACGAAGCGTTGAACAACGCGGTGGGTCAGTTTGTGGAAAAGACCTTGTCCGGCTCGCTCTCGCCGTTCGTGGCTTGGATGTCGCAGAAGGCGGACGTCAGCGACAGCGAGCTGACTGAGCTGGAAGCGCTGGTGGCCAAACTGCAATCGCAACGCAAGGAAAGCTGACATGGAAATGCTCAGTACGCTCGCCGATGTGCTGCTGCCGCGTCTTGCCTGGACCAGCGCGCAAGCCGCCCTGCTGATCGCCGCGTTGTGGCTGATCATGCGCTATGTGCCGCGTCTTTCGGCGGCCGTGCGTTGCATGCTGTGGTGGCTGGTGGGCGCACAACTGGTGCTGGGGATGGCGCTCAGCACGCCGGTGCAATTGCACTGGCTCAAGCCGGCCGAGCAAATGGCTTTCACGGCGCCGCACGAAGTCATCGTGCATCTGGGCGCCGATACGACCGCTGCGATGGCAGCAACGCAAGCCACGGTCGTCACTGCGCCGAGCCGCCATTGGATTGGGTCATGGCCGGAGGCCGCACTGCTGTTGTGGCTGTCGATCATCCTGACGCAAGTGATCTTTGCGGCACGGCACTGGCTGGAAGCGCGGGCCTTGTCGCGCGAGGCGCGTGCACCGGCGAGTGCCGCCTTGTCAGCGCTGTGCAGGCAGCAAGCCCACGCGCTAGGCATGCGCCGCACACCGGCCTTGCGCATTTCCGACGCGATCGTGTCACCCCAGGTCAGCGGCCTGTGGCGCCCCGTGGTGCTGCTGCCGTCCGAGCAGACCCTGTCGCAAGACGAACTGGCGATGGCGATCGCGCACGAACTGGCGCACATCCATCGCGGCGATCTGTGGCTGGGCTGGATTCCCGCGCTGGCGCAGCGCTTGTTCTTCTTCCATCCGCTGGTGAACTGGGCGATGCGCGAGTACGCGATCTATCGCGAAGCCGCGTGCGATGCACAGGTAGTGCAGCGTCACGATGCCACGCCACAGCACTACGGCCATCTGCTGGTTCGACTGGGCGTGGTCAATCCCGTGCATTCCAGTCTTGCCGGTGCATCTTCCACGTTCCTCCATTTGAAGAGGCGACTGATCATGTTGCAACAGAGCGAGACCAGACCGCGTACGCAGGGTTGGTTGCTGGTGGCAGCGATGGCGTTGATCGGGGTACTGCCCTATCGCGTGACCGCGGCGCGCGCGGAACAGACGAGCGCATCGGCGCAAACCCCGGCCGCCACGGAAGCCTATGCGATACCTCCGCCGCCACCGGCGCCGTCCATGCCACCTGCGCCCCCTGCACCGCCGGCTCCGCCAGCACCGCCTTCACAGGTCGTACCACCCGCGCCGCCACCGCCACCCGCGCATGACTTCAACGCCGCCCACGTGGACATCGATACCAGGACGCATGCGGACCATGGCCTTGTCTTGCTGGATGGCGACACCGTCATCGTTCAGGGCAGCGACGCGGATCTTGCACAAGCGCAGCGCCTGGACCATGGTCACGCACCGCTGCTATGGCTACGCCAGAACAACAAGTCCTATCTGATTCGCGATAAAGACGTGATCCGGCAAGCCAAGGACATCTATGCGCAAACCGTACAAGTCGCGCAGGCGCAGGGCGAACTCGCCGGCAAGCAAGGCGAGCTTGCCGGCCAGCAGGCCGGACTGGCTGCGCGCCAGGCGGACCTCGCGTCTCGACAGGCCGACGTGGAAGGTCGCCGTGCCGCGATGGAGACGCAACGCGCGGCGCTGAGTTCGCGAGCGCAGGACGGCCGCGGTGACGAAGCAAGCCTTGAAGGGGAGCTACGCGGCATCGATCAGGAGCAGGCTGAAATACAACGCGAAAGCAAGGCCATCGATCAGCAAGCGGCTGCACTGTCCAAGCAGGAAGCCGAGCTTTCACAGCGCGAAACGGCCATGTCAGCGCAGGAACAAAAACGTTCGCAGGAAAGGGATCGCCAGCTGGACCGCGTGCTGAGCGACGCCATCGCGAAAGGCTTGGCAAAACCCGTCGATCGATGACAACCCGGCGCGCGTGAAGCGCGCCGATCGTTTCAGCAACGGCACATCCAGATAGACATGCACCGCCCGCAAACGTGGGCGGCTGGCGTACTGCGTCCTGCGCACAGGGAAACTCACCATGCTCGGCTATTACTGTTTGCTCGCTCTTTACAGCTTCAAGCGCAACAGAATCATCACGGCATTGATGGTTCTCGCCATCGGCTTGGGGATCGGCGCCAGCATGACCATGATCACGGTGCTGCACGTGATGTCCGGCGATCCGTTGCCTGGACGCAGTACACAACTGTACGTGCCGGTGATCGATCCGCATCCCGTCAGCAATGCCAAGACCAAGGACACGACGCCGGATGCGGCCATGACCTGGACGGATGCGATGTACCTGCTGCACGCAGCGCGCGCAGATCGGCAGGCCGCGATGGCCGCAGGCACCCTGCCGGTGCAACCGACGCAGGCGGCGCTGCATCCTTTTTTTGAAGCGGGGCATTACGTCACCGCCGACTTCTTTCCCATGTTCGGCACGCCCTTTCGTGCGGGCAGCGGCTGGAATGCCCAGGATGATCAAAGCCGTGCACGCGTGGTCGTGCTCAACGCCGACTTGAATCGCAAACTGTTCGGCAGCGCACCCAGCATCGGCCGCAACGTGCGCTTGAAGAACACCGATTTCCGCGTGGTCGGCGTGCTGGACGACTGGCAACCGCAACCCATCTTCTACGCACAGATCGACAACGCCGCCTTCGGCAGCACCGATCAATTTTTCATACCGTTGCAGACGGCGCAGGAACTGAATTTCGATTTCAGCGGCCGCATGTGGTGTTGGGACAATGGTGGCGATGGGCGTGCCAGCGATCATTGCACCTGGCTGCAATTCTGGGTGGAACTGGACAGCCCAGCCAAGGCTCACGCCTATCGCGATTTTCTCACCGGCTACTGGCGCGACCAGCAAGCCCACGGACGCTTTCCGCGTCTCCCCGATGCGAAGCTATTTGGATTAATGGATTGGCTGAGCAATCAACACGTGGTACCTGGCGATCTGCGTTTGCAGCTGTGGTTGGCGCTGGGTTTTCTGGGCGTGTGCATGCTCAACATCGTCGGCCTGCTGCTGGCGAAATTCCTGCGCCGTGGCGGTGAGATCAGCGTGCGCCGCGCGCTGGGCGCGCGGCGGCGCGACGTGTTTCTGCAACTGGGCA
The DNA here is from genome assembly GCF_035277725.1 of Dyella sp. GTDB lineage: Bacteria > Pseudomonadota > Gammaproteobacteria > Xanthomonadales > Rhodanobacteraceae > Dyella_B. Next base: position 6,284 of record NZ_DATEJY010000228.1, read on the forward strand.
TTGAAGCGGGCGCGATCGGACTGGCCGGTGGCGCACTGGGCCTGGGCATTGCCGAGCTGGGCTTGTGGAGCGTGCGGCATCGACCGGACGGCTATGCGCATCTGGCGCAAATGGATTTCAGCATGCTGCTTGGCACCTTCTTGCTGGCCATCGTTGCCGGCGCGTGCTCCGGACTCGTGCCGGCTTGGCGCGCCTGCAACGTCACACCCGCCTTACAACTCAAGACGCAATGAGGCGCACCATGTCGCTACCGCCAATCGTCGCCAGCCTTACTCGCCACAAGCTCACTGCTTTACTGCTGATGCTGCAGGTCGGCTTTACCTGCGCCATCGTGTGCAACGTCGCCTTCATGATCGTCGATCGCGTGCAGCAACTACGCCAGCCCAGCGGCGTGGCGGAGAACGAACTGGTGTTGATCGACAGCACGGATCTGGATGAAAACGCGCAACCGCTGGTGCGTCACGACGCCGACCTGGCGGCCTTGCGGGCCATCTCGGGTGTGAAATCCGCAGCAGCCGTCGATGCAATGCCTTTCAATCACCGCGACTGGAGCAACGGCATTGCGTTGGTGCAAGACGGTCCCGCGCCCGCCACGGCCACCGCATTCAACGGCACACCCGGTGAACTGGCCACACTCGGCCTGCATCTCATCGAAGGTCGCGATTTCTTACCGGACGAATACGTGCCGTTAGGCAGTGCGCACGATTGGAACGGCATTGATCGGGTGCCCGTCACCATCGTCACGCGCGCGTTGGCTAACAAGCTTTTTCCTGGCCAGGATGCACTCGGCAAAGCGATCTATCCGGATGAGAAGCCGGTGCGCATCGTCGGCGTGGTCGATCACCTGCGGCGCCCACAGGCGCACGAAAGCGCCGACAACGACGATGCCACCCTGTTTCCGATGCTGCCCGACGCCAATGACGTCACCTACGTCTTGCGCACCGATCCACAAGATCGCGAGCGCGTGCTGAAACAAGCAACTGACGTGCTCAACCATCTGCATGCCAATCGCATCCTTCGGCATGCGCAGACGTTCGAACAACTGCGCGCGGATTTCTTTCATCGCAGCCGCACGATGATCGCGCTGCTGGTGGCGGCGGCGTTGGGCCTGCTGGTGGTCACCGCGCTGGGTATTGCGGGGCTGGCCAGTTTCTGGGTGCAGCAGCGCCGGCGCTCCATCGGCATTCGTCGTGCGGTGGGCGCGACACGGCGGGATATCCTGCGTTATTTCCAATGGGAAAACTTCTTGATCGTGAGCATCGGCGTCGCTCTCGGCACCGTGCTCGCTTACGGCTTGAACATGCTGTTGATGCTGCATGACGAACAGCCGCGGTTGCCCTTGCTCTATCTCGCGATCGGCGCGTTGGCCCTATGGTTGCTCGGGCAGCTTGCCGTGCTCGGTCCTGCCTTGCGCGCGGCTTCGGTACCACCCGTGGTAGCGACCCGCAGTGGATAACATAGGCTGGGATGCCGATCCCAGCGTCCGGAGGCTGGAAAAGCTGGGATTGTCATCCCAGCCTACGGGCTAAAAAACTCGTGGTCCCGGCGTACGCGGGGAGGGCACATGAATGTGCCCTGCTTTGAGGAGCGAGGAAAGCCGGGACGTAAGCGACTTACAGGTCGTCAAAGACACTGGGCCCCGGCGTTCGCCGGGGCGACGGTATCAAGGCAACGCAGATCACAAGCTCTTTTTGCTCCGCTGCCCGCTTTCATCGGACTACCGCCACGGCCAGGGCTTCAGCGCGTACTCCTTCGGCGCCGTATCACCGGCCAGGTTCTGCACGAAGTAATCCCAGCGACGACGCGTGACATACGGCGTATCGGCGGCATAGCCGTGATGCATGTTGGGCAGGATCATCATGTCAAAGTCCTTGTTGGCCTTGATCAAGGCATCCACCACCAGGAAGGTGCTGTACGGCGGCACGTTGTCGTCGATCGAACCGTGCACCAGCATCAGCTTGCCCTTGAGATCTTTGGCGAGCAGCTGATTGGCCTGGTTGTCGTAATTGGTGGTGCCGTCCTTGTTGGTAACCAGCAGGCCCTGCCACTTTTCGCCCCAATCGTCTTCGTATTCGCGGTTGTCGTGATTGCCGCTTTCGGCCCAGCCGACCTTGAAGAAGTCCGGATAGCGGAACATGGCATCCGCCGTGGTGTTGCCGCCGCCGGAATGGCCCCAGATGCCGACGCGCTCGAGATCGATCCACGGATAGCGCTGAGCGAGCTGCTTGATGGCGGTGACCTGGTCCGGCAGCGTGTTGTCACCCATGTTGCCGAACCACGCGTCGTGGAACGCCTTGGAGCGCCACGGCGTACCCATGCCGTCGACCGCGATGACGATAAAGCCCAGCTCCGCCAGCGACTGGTTGTCGTAGTCCGAGGCGGCAAAGCCGAAGGTTCGCACCGAACCGGTCTGCGGACCGGGGTAGACGTAGTCGATGATCGGATATTTCTTCGCCGCATCGAAATGCGTGGGCTTGAACATCAAGCCGTACAGATCGGTTTTGCCATCGCGCGCCTTCACCACGATCTGCTCCGGCGGCTGCCAGCCGGTGTCAAGCAGGCGCTTGATGTCGGTCGTGGCGACGGTTGCGACGCTGCGCCCATCAGCCGCATCGCGCAGCACGGCGACCGGCGGCTTGGCCGTGGTGGAATAGCTGTCGACGAAGTACTTGCCGTCATCGGACATGGTGATGACGTGATCGGCAGGCTCCGGCGTGAGCAGCACCGGCTCGCCGCCATCCAGGCTGACCTTCCAGAACTGCTGGTAATACGGATTGACGCCCGGCGTGCGGCCTACGCCACGGAACCACACGGTGCGCGTCTTCGCATCCACTTTCAGGATCTCAGTGACGTTCCCCTCGCCGGTAGTGATGGCGTGCTTGAGCTGACCGTTACTGAGATCGTAGAGATACAGGTTGCCCCAGTTGTTGCGCTCGCTGAACCAGATCGCTTCGTGCGAATCGGGCAGGTAGCGCCAGTTCACGGCACCGTTGCCGCTTTCGTAATACGTGGGCACGTCTTCGTGGAACACCGCGCGCACTTCGCCGGTCTTTGCATCGGCGATGCGGAAGGTTTCGTGCTTGTGATCGCGCGAAGTCGATACGAAGGCGAGCGTCTTGCCGTCCGGCGCCCACTTCACATCATCCCAACCACCGTCTTCGCCGCAGCTCACGTCGTCGCACAAGGTGGAGCGGTGCTGGTCCGGCGGCATCTTCAAGCGCAGCACTTTGTGTGCGGATACGTCGATGATCACGCGTTCGATCATGGTGATGTCTTTGTCGCCCGCCAGCGGGTATTTCCACGCTTGCAGTTCCGGATGGCCCAGCTTGGTGGTGACCAGGTACATGTCACCGGTCTTGCGCTGATCCTGCTGGAACGTCGCGATGTGCCTGGAATCCGGCGACCATTCCAGGATGGCGTTGTCGGTGTGCTTCCAGCCGGCGTTGTCGGTGGCGTAGCCGAAGTTTTCCACGCCATCGGTGGTGAGCTGGGTTTCCTTGCCGGTGGCAACGTCGCGCACCCACAGGTTCCAGTTGCGGATGAAGGCTTCCTGCTTGCGATCCGGCGACAGCACGCCGGCCTCCTTGCCGGTTTTCACGACGGTGGCGCGATCCACGCATTCGCCAGCAGTTTTCAGATCGCACAGGTAATGCGTATCGCCGATGGTGATCTCGTCACGTCCATCGGCGGCCACACGAAAATCGCTGATGCGAAGCTTGTCCGCTTTCACATCCTTTTTGCCGGCCTTGGTGAGCGCGGCGGCGAGCTTGCCTTGGTCGAGCAGCGGTTCTGCTTTGCCGTTGGCGGCATCCATGCGCAGGTAATGATCGCCGCTGGCGTCATGGTCGACGTACCAGAAATGCGTGCCGTCCAGCCAATGCACGGTGCTCACCATGTGATCGACCAATGGCGTGGTGTTGTACGGCATGTAACGCTCAGCCTGGCGGTAATCTTGCGCGGTGAGCGTACGGCCTGCGGCGATGGCGCCACTCGCGCAGCCCAGGGCCAGCAGGCCACACATCAATGCGCCGTACAGGCGCGACGTGCCGGTTATCGAATGCATGTTTGCTCCCATGAAAAACGAATGGCCGCGCTGGCGGCCGCCCCCAATCTTGTCACGACCCCTGATCGTAATGGTTGCAGCGGGCTAGCTACCCCTGCCAAAGGTCCCTACACGACGCGTGGGTTTGTGCGCATGCAGCACGAAGCCTTGTACGCTATGCCGCTACCGGCCAGTTCATTGGGAGCCAAGCGTATGTCGCAGCGCTACACCATCATCGGCAACTACATTTCGCCCTATGTGCGCAAGGTATTGGCGTGCCTGGATCTGAAGGGACTGGATTACGAGATCGACCCGATCACGCCATTTATCGGCAATGACGACTTCAGCCGAATCAGTCCGTTGCGGCGTATTCCGGTGCTGATCGACGGCGAACTGGTGCTCAACGATTCCAGCGTGATCTGCCAATACCTGGAGGACAAGCATCCGCAGCCTTCGCTGTATCCCGCCGACATTGCACAACGCGCCAAGGCGCGCTGGCTGGAGGAATATGCAGATACGTATTTGGCGGATGTGTTGATCTGGCGGCTGTTTTATCAACTGGCCATTCGCAAACACATCTTCAAGGAACCCACGGACGAAGCGATCGTGCAGCGCGCGAAAGAGGTGGAGATTCCGGCGGCGCTTGATTACCTGGAAACGCAGGTGCCGCAAGAAGGCTTCATCTTCGGTACGCTGTCGATTGCCGACGTCAGCGTGGCTTGCTATTTCCGCACTGCGTCGTTCGTGCGCTACGCCGTGGACGCCGAGCGCTGGCCACGCACGGCATCGTTCGTGCAGCGCATGCAGGCGCTGCCGGTATTCCAGAAACTCGCGCGGCTGGAAGAAGGCATATTGCGCGTTCCGGTCACCGAGCAGCGCGAAACGCTGATGGCGATGGGCGCACCGGTCACGTGCGAAACGATGCGCAGCGATGTGGCACGGCATGGGTTGCCGCGGGGATGATCGCGCAACACGCCTTGACGTAGGTTGGGGTGAGGTGCAGCCGAATCCAAACATGGCCTGCACGCCAACGAAATGTCGCTACCTCTGTGCCGTCCGGCGAAGGTGTTTCGGACCAGGACATAATTCGCCGGAATGGCGGGTTCGATTTACGGTGTTTTTTTTGATACCTCAGCACGCTCAAAGCTGCTTGCTCATCACTTCGACCAGCCAATCCACAAACACGCGCAAGCGTGCCGGCATCTGCCGATGCGGCGGATACAGCACGGTGATCGGCAAGGAAGGTGGCGGTGTGGCGGGCAGGAGTTCCTTGAGCTGCCCGTTCGCCAACGCACCCGTCAAGTGATAGCGCGGAAATTGCGCAATACCCAAGCCTGCTTCGCAACAACCGCGATAGGCTTCCACGCCACTGACGGTGATGCGCCCCGGCAAGCTCACTTCCCGCCGCTTGCGGCCGACCATGAACTCCAGCGGTTCCACGCGATGCGTGGTGGGCGAAGCCCAGTTCACCGCGTAATGGCCATCCTGCAGATCTACCAGATTGCGCGGGACGCCATGTCGACGCACGTACTCGGCACTGGCCACGGTGGCTTGCTCCAGCGCGCCGACACGCCGGCTGACGAGCCCAGAGTCGGACAAGTTGCCCGCGCGCAGTACGCAATCGACACCTTCGCGTAAAAGATCCACGAAGTGATCGCCGGTACCGATGTCCAGTTCCAGCATGGGATAGCGCGCAAAAAACGCGGGCAGCGCCGGGATCACCCACAACTTGGCCAGTTGGGTAGGCAGATCCACGCGCAATCGTCCGCGCGGCTGCACCGCGGCCTGGCGAAAATCAGCCTCCACCGCGTCAACGTCGGCGAGCAGCCGCACGCAGTGGCGGTAATACGCTTCGCCATCACGGCTGGTACGTACGCTACGTGTGGTTCGCTGCAGCAGTTGCGTACCCAGGTGCGCTTCCAGCCGTTTGATGGTGTGCGTAACCGTGGCGCGCGGCAGATTAAGATCATCCGCCGCGGCAGTGAAACTGGCCAATTCCACGATCCGCGTGAACAGGCGCATGGCATCGAGTCGATCCATGGATTGTTGATCTCGATGAAATAGTGAAGCTCATTATTGAGCATTTATCAGGGGGCCGCATCGGCCGATCATGGATGAGTTTTCCTCCACCCCGCCGCGAGATGACAAGCATGCAAACACGCACACTCGGCAAGAACGGTCCCCAGGTTTCCGCCATTGGCCTGGGCTGCATGGGCATGAGCGAGTTCTATGGCGCAGCCGATGACGCCGAATCCATCGCCACCATCCACCACGCGCTGGAGCGTGGTTTGAACTTTCTGGATACCGCTAACGTTTATGGGCCGCACACGAATGAGGAACTGGTTGGCAAGGCGATCAAGGGACGCCGCGAGCAGGTGTTCCTGGCGACCAAGTTCGGCATCGTGCGCGACCCGGCCAACCCCAGCTTCCGCGACGTCAACGGCCGCCCGGAATACGTGCATGCCAGTTGCGATGCGAGCCTGAAGCGTCTTGGCGTGGATCACGTCGACCTGTATTACCAGCACCGTGTGGATCCCAAGGTGCCGATCGAGGAAACCGTCGGCGCGATGGCCGAGCTGGTGAAGGCCGGCAAGGTGCGCTACCTGGGCTTGTCGGAAGCCGCGCCGCAGACCATCGAGCGCGCGGCCAAGGTGCATACCATCAGCGCATTGCAGAATGAGCTTTCGCTGTGGACGCGCGATGTGCAAGAAAACGACACGCTGGCCACCTGCCGCAAACTGGGCATCACGCTGGTGGCGTATTCGCCGCTGGGCCGTGGTTTTCTCACCGGCGCGATCACCAAGCCGGATGATTTCGAGGAAGACGATTTCCGTCGTACCCATCCTCGCTTCCAGGGCGAAAACTTCGCGCGCAATCTGCAACTGGTGAAGCAGGTGGAAACACTTGCCGCGGAAAAAGGCTGCACGCCGGCACAACTCGCGCTGGCCTGGGTGATGGCGCAGGGACAGGACATCGTGCCGATTCCCGGTACGCGCAAGCGCTCGCGCCTGGATGAAAACATCGGTGCGCTCGACGTGGTGCTGAGCAAGGAAGAACTGGCATCGATCGATCGCATCTTTCCGCCGGAGGCCATTGCCGGTGCACGCTATGCCCCCGCCGCCATGGCGCAAATCGGCCGATAACCACCATGGAGCCGATCGTGCGCATCCAGCCGGACGATCTGTTTGCCTTCCCGGGCCTGCATGCCGCTGCCCGGGTTGGCAACCTGCTGTTCGTATCCGGACAGGTGCCGCTGGGGCCTGCGGGTGAACTGGTCGGCGCGGGCGATTTTCGGACGCAGGCCGAGCAAGTGTTTGCCAATCTCGGCAGCGTGCTTGCGGCCGGCGGCAGCGGGTTCGATCAGCTGGTGAAGCTCACCGCGTTCTTTGTGGATATCTCGCGCGATCTGCCGGTGTATCGGGAGGTGCGCGATCAGTACATCACCGCGGAACATGCGCCGGCCAGTTCGGCGGTGCAGGTGGCGAAGTTGTTTCATCCCGCGGTGTGGCTTGAAGTGGAGGCAGTGGCGGTTTGTGGGGAATGACCGCCATCCATGCGTGGCGAACGCCCCGTAGGCTGGGATGACATCCCAGCTTTGCTGCAGCTTCCCATGCTGGGATGTCATCCCAGCCTACGGGGCGTTCGCCGGGCGACGATTGCGCGACGCATTACAATGTGCGCATGAGCACCCCCGAACACTCCCCCCTCGGCAAGCACACCGTCTATGCCGACCGTTACGACCCTTCCCTGCTGTTCCCGATTCCGCGCCAGGGCAAGCGCGATGAAATCGGTGTCAGCGAGCCGCTGCCATTCCAGGGCGTGGATATCTGGAACGCGTATGAGCTGTCCTGGCTGGACATGCACGGCAAGCCGATGGCGGGCGTGGCGGAATTCCACGTGCCGGCCAACTCGCCGAACATCATCGAGTCCAAGTCGTTCAAGCTGTACCTCAACGGTTTCGCGCAGGAACCGCTGGCGAATGTCTCGGCGCTCAGCGCGCTGTTGCAGCAGGACCTCACCCGCGCAGCCGGTGCGGTGGTCACCGTTACGATTCGCCCGCCGCGTGTCGCACAGCACACTTTCGCCGATCTGGAAGGCGAGTCGATCGACGGCTTGCCGGTAACGATCGATCACTACGGGCCGCCACGCGCCGATTATCTGCGTGCCGACAACGACGCCGGCATGGTCGAAGAAACCCTGATTTCCGACCTGCTGCGTTCCAACTGCCCCGTCACCGGCCAGCCCGATTGGGGCAGCGTGCAGATCGCTTACCGCGGCACGCCGATCGATCGCGAAGGCCTGCTGCGCTACCTGGTTTCGTTCCGCACCCACAACGAGTTCCATGAGCAATGCGTGGAGCGCATCTTCATCGACGTGATGAAGCACTGCGCCCCCGAACGGCTCAGCGTGTACGCACGCTACACGCGCCGCGGCGGCCTGGACATCAACCCTTTCCGCAGCACGGACAAGACCCTGCCGGGGAATGCTCGCGGCGTGCGTCAATAGCCATGTTGACCGAGCATCCCAGTTCCGGTCATCGGCACTTCAGATCGCTGCCGCTAGCCTTGGCAGTTGCCCCGATACCGCCGGTTTACCGGTAACGCTACTTATCATTTTCGGAATCCCGCACATGACACTTTCCGCACGTTCCGCCGCCTTTTACTGCGTGACATTGGCTGGCCTGCTGGCGCTCAGCGCCTGCGGCAAGAACGAGCAGCAGCCCGCCAACCAGCCGGCTGCCCCGAGTACCGCACCCGCCCCGGCCAGCACCGCCGCGCAGCCGGCGCCGAGCACCACGGCCGCAGCGCCCGCCCATCCGAGCACCGCACCCGCCCCGGCGAGCACCGCCGCTCCCGCCGCCGCGGCAGCACCGGCCCCCGCCGCACCGGCCGCCGACGGTTTCCAGGTCAGCACGGTGACGCTGGGTGATTCCGTCAACACCGATCACAAGGTGAAGAAGGACATGACCACCTTCTCGCCGACCCAGAAGACCATCTACGTGAGCGTCGACACCACCGGCAACACGCCTGGCGCCACGCTCAACGCCAAGTGGACCTACCTGGACAAGAACCAGATGATCGTCAGCACCAGCCAGTCGATCATCGCCGACAGCCCGAGCACCACCACCTTCAGCATGAAGAACCCGGACCTGTGGCCGGAAGGCAAGTACAAGGTGGATATCTCGGTGGACGGCAAGCAGGCCGCCAGCAAGACGTTCGAAATCAAGAAAGGCTGAGTCCCGCCAGCTTGATGTATCCAGGGCGCTCCGATCGGAGCGCCCTTTGTTTTGATGAGAAGCATGTCTGCGCTGACAGGCCGCAAGTTACTGCCTGTCATGCCATCTATGGCACCATCGGCGTTCGGGGAATCGAGAGGCAGTAGCGTGGAGCAGCAAGGCGGGGCCGAAGTCCTTAGCCAAGAAGACGCCCTCAACCGCACCGGTCCGGTGTGGCTGCGTCGATTCGCCGGCCCGGTGTTGTCGGTGCTGATGCTGTGCCTGGCGTTGTGGGCGCTGTATCGGCTGGCGGGCGAAGTGAGCTATCACCAGGTGGGCGAATACATGCATCGCCTGCGCCGCGGACGCATCGGCCAGGCGATCGTGCTGACCGCGCTCGGCTACGCGGTGATGCCGCTGTATGACTTGTTCGCGCTCAATTCGATTGGCCGCACGCTGCCCAAACGGCGCGTGGCGCTGATCTCCTTCATCAGCTATGCCTTCAGCAACACGCTGGGCATGGCAATGCTGGTCTCCGGCTCGATCCGCTATCGCTTCTATATCCAGGCCGGCTTGTCGACGCTGGACGTGGCCAAGGTCGTGCTGTTCTGCACGCTCAGTTTCTGGTTGGGCCTGTTCGCCATCACCGGCGCGACGCTGCTGCTGGTGCCCATTCCCTTGGGCTTGCCGCTGGCGCACTGGCACCTGCTGTTGGGCATCGTGCTGTGCCTGATTCCGTTGCTGTGGCTGGCTGGTGGCGCATTGCTGCGTCGACCGATCAAGCTGTGGCGCTGGAAGGTGCAGCTACCGCCGCTCTCCGTGGGGTTGCGCCAGGTGTTCGTCGGTGCGCTGGACTGGGGTTTGGCCGCCGCCGTGCTGTATGCGTTGATGCCCGATTCGCTGGCGCTGCATTTCGGCTCGTTCCTGGCGATCTTTGCGCTGGCGCAGATCGCCGGCCTGATCAGCCACGTGCCCGGTGGCCTGGGCGTGTTCGAAGCGGTGATGCTGGCGGGTTTCGGCGCCACCGGCAATCAGGCCTTGTCGGCGCCGATTCTCGGTGCGCTCGCTGCATTCCGCGGCGTGTATTACTTGCTGCCGCTGTGCGCCGCCACCGTCGCGGTAGTGATCCGCGAAGCGCGCGGCCTGCGCCAGGCAGCGTTGCTCACGCCCTGGTTCAACGGCTTGCTGCCGCCGTTCTTCGCCGGGCTCACGCTGGTATCCGGCGCGATCTTGCTGTTCTCCGGGGCAACCGCCGTGCTGCCCGGCCGATTGGAGCTGTTGAGCGATCTGTTGCCGCTGCCGGTGATGGAGATCTCGCACTTCCTCAACAGCGTGATCGGCATGTCGCTGTTGATCCTGGCGCGCGGCCTGCAGCGCCGGCTCGACGCGGCCTATTGGTTGACGCTGGTGCTGCTGCTGGCCGGTGCGGTGGCGTCGTTGCTGAAAGGCATCGACTACGAAGAAGCCGGCCTGCTGGTGCTGCTAGCGATTGCACTCGCGCCGGCACATCGTTTGTTCTACCGCCGCGCCTCGTTGTTCGACATCACGTTCTCGTTCGGCTGGCTGCTCGCCTGCGCGACGGTGCTGGGCTGCACCGTGTGGCTGGTGCTTTTCAGCTACCAGCATGTGGAATACCGCAATGACTTGTGGTGGCAATTCAGCTTCTACCACGGCAATGCACCTCGCGCGCTGCGTGCCTTGGTCGGCGCGACCGGCGTGGCATTTCTGTTTGCGCTCACCACACTGATCCGCTCAGCGCGCTCACGCCCCACCCTGCCCGATGAAGTGGAACTGGCGCGCGCCCTGCCGCTGCTCAAGCAATACCACTCGGCTCAAGCTCATCTTGCGCTGATGGGCGACAAGAGCCTGCTGTTCGATCCGGATGGCAAGGCCTTCATCATGTATGCCGTCGAAGGGCGCAGCTGGGTGGCGATGGGCGATCCGATTGGTCGTGACGATCGCACACGACAGGAATTGGTGTGGACCTTCCGCGAGCGTTGCGAACGCGGCGGTGGCTGGCCGGTGTTCTATCAAGTCACGCCGGACGATCTGGATCTCTATCTCGAAGTGGGCATGAGCCTGCTGAAGATCGGCGAAGAAGCACGCGTGCGGCTGGAGCAGTTCAATCTCGACGGCAAATCGAAGAAGGTGTTGCGCAATACGGTGAACAAACTCGCGCGCGATGGCGTGCGCATGGAAATCGTGCCGCAGGCACAGGTATCCGCGCTGTTGCCGCAACTGAAACCGATCTCCGACGCATGGCTGCGCGAAAAACGCGTACGCGAAAAAGGCTTCTCGCTCGGCGCGTTCGATGAACGTTATCTCGCCCGCACGCCGATGGCCGTGGTGTGGCAGAACGACAAGATGGTGGCCTTCGCCAACATGCTGCTCACCGACAGCATGGAAGAAGCCTCGGTCGACCTGATGCGTTACCTGCCCGACGCTCCGCCAGGCCTGATGGATTACCTGTTCGTGGAGCTGATGCAGTGGTCCAAGGCACAGGGCTACCGCTGGTTCAACCTCGGCATGGCGCCATTGTCCGGCCTGCAGAGCCGCCGCCAGGCACCGCTGTGGAACCGTTTCGGCGCACTCATCTTCGGGCGTGGCGAGCGCTTCTATAATTTCCAGGGCCTGCACCGCTACAAGGACAAGTTTGACCCGGAATGGGAGCCGCGGTACCTGGCAGCCCCGGGCGGCATTGCGTTGCCGGTGGTGCTTACCAATGTTGCCAGCCTGATCTCAGGTGGCTTAAGCGGAGTCGTGCGTCGATGAAGTTGCGTATTGCGGTGGTGGTGATCGTGCTGGCGATCATCGCGGTGCTGGCCATCTGGAAACCTTTCCCGCATCCCAGCCTGGAAGATGCCACCGTCAAATTAATGCCCGCGACACAGGCGCCGGCTGGCCACGATGACGTTGTGGCGATTTTCTATTCCGGCGACGGTGGCTGGCGCGATCTGGACCAGGAACTCGGCAAGCGTTTGCAGGCGCACGGCGTACCTGTGCTCGGCATCAGCTGCCTGGACTATTACTGGCGCATGCGTTCACCGGAAGAATCCGCACGTGATCTCGATGCGCTGATCAATCAATACACCACGCAGCTGCATAAGCAGAAGGTATGGCTGATCGGCTTCTCCTTCGGCGCCGATGTGCTGCCCACCATCGTCAACAAGCTCAGCCCCGCCAATCGCGCGCGCATCACGCAAATGGTGCTGCTCTCGCCGAGCCAGGACGTGAACTTCGAGATTGAAATGGAAGGCTACATCATGGTGCGCGAGAACTGGCTCAAGACGCACCTGCAGGAAGCCAAGCAATGGATCAACCCGGTGCCGCACTACCCGGCCTTGCCGCCGATCGAAGCGCTGCAGAACAAGCCGCCGCTGGTTTGCTATTACGGCCGCGACGATGGCGACGACACTGTCTGCAACGATCCCAAGCTGCCCAAGTGGGTGAAGGTGTACGTGAAGCCGGGCGATCACCACTTTGACTACAACTACGACGGCTTGGCGATGCAGATGATCGGCGACCTGCCGAAGGATTCGCCCTGAATCGTAGGCCGGGATGAAATCCCAGCATGTGCGGTGACTCAGGATGCTGGGATTTTCACCCCAGCCTACGGTTACCAGCCGCCGATGTGAAGCTTTTCACCTACCCGCTGCACGCCATACATACCTGGTCTGCACACGCGGCACGCACGATCTTCATCTCGCTGAATTGCCTAGGCCGCACGTACACAACGCGTACGCGTCTTTCACGGGTGCATTGGTCGAATCAGCAACGCCGAACGCACTAACGCGCCCGGCTACTCAATCGATTCGGATGGAGATTGCCATGCTTTACTGGGCCGCCGTATTTTTCATCATCGCCATCATCGCCGCCGTGTTCGGTTTCGGCGGTATTGCCGCCGGGGCGGCGGGTATTGCGAAGATTCTGTTCGTGGTCTTCGTCATTCTGTTCGTGCTGTCGCTGATCTTTGGCGGCATCCGCCGAGGTCCGCGCCCATAACGATAGACAACTCAAGATAATTTGGATTGAAGCCGCAGCGTCGCGGGCGCTGCGGTTTTTTTTGGTGAAAGTGGCAACGCGACTAGCGGCTGCGGAACAACGTGGCCCGGTGCGGAGCGCAGTCGTCATCGGTCGATAGCCACGGCTCCTGGGCAATCACCGCCGTGCAAGGCCCCAGGCTGCAAAGCCGAATGGCGCGACGCCTTGCTTCACGCGCCAGCATGTCCAGCACGGTACGCAGCATCGCGCCGGTGAACGGGGTGTACAGATAGAACAGCGTGCCTTCCGACAAGTGTGCGTCGCGCACGTCCTGTGCCAGGAACGTAGCGTTGCGTACGTTCAATGCCTGCGCGCACTGCTGTGCACTCGTGACATAAGCGCGTTGCCGCTCGATGCCGATGCAGTGCGCGGGCGTGCAGATCGCCGTCAGCAGTGTGACGTGGCCCAGTCCCGCGCCGAGGTCGATAACGGTGTCGTGTGCCGTCATCGATGCGCGCGTCACGAAATCGAAGATATGCCGCGCCGGCGTCGGCTGGTAGAACACCATCTCCGCTTCAAGCTCGGGTACCTCGCCGGGCTCGGCAAGATCGAGCACGCCGCTGAGCAAGGCATCCAATGGGTCGTAGCTCTCTTCGCCGCCATCGTGCGGCGTGGCCGCTGCGCACTGCAGCAGGGTGGCTGCGCCGCGGCCTTGCTGGATGTCCTGGCGAACGGATTGATAGAACTGCTGGTTGATCGTTTCCAGTTCGCGCATCAAGGTGTCGATGCGGCTTTTGAACGCCGTCTCTGCCGCATCGCCATGGTGGACGAGCCAGCTCTCCAGCTGCTCCAGCATGTCGATACGCCGGCGCCATTGATCCGGCTGTTGCCACGATCGATCCTGTAGCATGGCGTCGAACAGGGGTTGCACGTTGTTGACCATCGATCCTTCCAGGAATGCCGCATGAGCAAGCCGTATACGATCCGGCCGGTAGAAGAAGACGATTTTTCCGCATGGTTGCCGTTATGGGAAGGCTACAACGCCTTCTACGGCAGAAGCGGTTCGACGGCACTGTCGATGTACATCATCCAGACGACATGGCAACGCTTCTTCGATGCCTACGAACCGGTGCATGCGCTGGTGGCCGAACAGGACGGCAACCTGCTTGGCCTGGCGCATTACCTGTTCCACCGCAGCACCATCCAGATCGAACCGAGCTGTTATTTGCAGGATCTTTTTACCGACGAATCAGCCCGTGGCCAAGGCGTAGGCCGCGCATTGATCGAAGCGGTGTATCGGGCCGCCGAATCAGCGGGTTGCCGGCGCGTGTACTGGCATACGCATGAAACGAATGCGACCGCCATGCAGCTGTACGACAACGTGGCGGAGAAGTCGGGCTTTGTTGTCTACCGCAAATCACTTGCCTAGTCGCTCGCGTAGGCTGGGATGCAATCCCAGCACCGAGAAGCCGGGATCGTATCCCAGCCCACGCATACCGTTACATGTGGGTGCGCTTTAGCCATTCGAGCAATTGCGCCAGCACCTGATGCCTTCCTGTCTCGGTTTCATTGAACAGCTCATGGAACAAGGTATCGAAGAAGCGGCTGGTCAGCTGCTTCGTCGCCCACGCGCCATTGGAAAAATCGCGGCTACCCGATGGATCCACCAGGCGATCACTACCGGCGGCCAGCAATAGCGTCGGCACGCGCAATCGCCACGCATCGGCAATGCTCGATGCCCCAGCCCGGAAAATGAAATCAGCCAAACGCGGTGTTACCGTGCGCGAGCACAGCGGATCGTTGCGGTAGGCGTCGATCACTTTTGCATCATGCGACAAACCGTCCAGCGGCAAACCGTTGCGCAATGGCAGATTCGGCAGCACGCGTGCCAGTACGGCGGCCAGACGACGCAACCAGAGTGCTTCATAGGAACGCAACGCCGGCGAGGAAAGTACCAGCCCCGGCGGTTCCACCCGACCATCGAGTACCGTGCGCGCTGCAACCAAGCCACCCATGCTATGACCCAGCAGCAAGGGCGGCCGCCCCAGGCTGGCCGAATAGTGCTCGTACACCGTGCCGAGATCGGTCAACAGATCGTCACTGCGACGCAAGGCGCCGCGCGGGCCCGGCGTGCGGCCATGTCCGCGCTGGTCGTAGCTGCGCACCGCATAGCCATGCGCCAGAAACCACTGCGCCAGCGCTTCATAGCGCCCGCTGTGCTCGCCCAGCCCATGCACGATCAACACCGCATGATGCGCCTGATGCCGCGGCCAATCGCGCAGAAATAACCGCTGGCCATCGGCCATGGTCAGCCAGAGCACGCCCTCTTCCTGCCTGCCATGACTGGCCATGGGCTCCGCCTGTTTCTGTCTTTCCATAACAGCCCCCTTGTTGGCCTGCCTACATTAGCCTTTGGCAGGCGGCCTGAGAACTGGTCTTACGGCATCCAGTGTGTCGTGCGCGGATTAGTCGCCCATACCCGCCATTTGTCGACATTCAAGCCGACGATGGTGAGCCACAGCGCCAACGAACCTTCTCCAGGCAGGCAGGGGAAAAGCAGGTATGGCAGCAGCCGGTCCTGCAGGGCGGGGGAAATGAAACTGAGAAAGCCGTCGGTGAAATAACAGAAACCGGAAAGCGCCAGCAGCAAGCCGATAATCCGCGGCAAAAAGCCCGAGCGGAAAATCAAATAACCAGCGAGCATTTCATCCAGCCCGTAAAACACGAAGGAAATAAGCAGCCCCGTATCCTGCAATTGCAGCGAGAGATACGACATGGCCTGTAATTGCGCCGGACTGAACGCGGCCATGGCGCCGCTCTCGGCCACGAGCTTCAACGGCATATACGCGTTGACCATGTCGAGACCTTCGATGGCGGTGCCAATCAGGCCGCAGCTCATCGCCATCGCTGCGACCACCCCGTTGACTCGCCGGAACAGAATAAAGCTGATCACTTCATCGGGCACGTTACATAGCAGCAGCACGATATGGGCGGTAAAGCCCAGCCGGAACAGCGTTTCGTGCGCGGCAATGTGCTGCATGGTCGCCGCGGCATCGCCGGGCACAATCAATACGCTGCGCACGTAGCCGATGTCGAACGCACCGGTAATGATGCCAATCAGCGAAACAACACCGACGATTCTCGCCAGCGTCCGCGGAGAAAACCGTTCCGAACCGGCATTAGCCATAAGCTCCCCTATGCCTGCGCGACAATAGACCCGGAAAGCCAGCAGCCTTGAGTATGCTCGGCGGAGGCTACTCTTTCGCGTGCCGAAAGTAGTATCGACATGCCGCCACCCTCCCTTGGAAGCAAGGGAGGATGGCGTTATTTCCAGTATCGCGAAGGGCCTTACTGGAATGCGTGTTACGCACCTCCCTTGGCACTGGCTTCGCGAAGCTTTTGCGCGCATTCCTCGCAACACACTTCCACGACGCGGCCACCAATGGTGACCTGGACGGGATTGTCGTCCAGCGCGTAATCGCATACGGCACAGGTTTTCTCGCTCATGACTTTCTCCTGATGTAACCCGTCAACGGGTACGCACAGGAGACCACTCGGCAAACGGGGGCGCTGTCGAATTCTTTAGGTGTTTGGAGGGCTATCGTAGGCTGGGATGAAATCCCAGCATTGTCATGCATGGCGATGCCGGGATTTCATCCCAGCCTACTAGCCGGTGGACGTACGGCGAAACTCGGCCGGCGATCGGCCAAAGGCTTGGCGGAACGCACTGGTGAAATGACTGTGGCTCGAAAAACCAAGCGCCAACGCCAACGCAGACAAGTCATCGTAATGCTGGATGAGATCGAGCGAACGCGCCAGGCGCAACTGCAATTGATAACGGTACAAGGGCATGCCCTCGACCTGCCGGAACACCTGGGTAAGGTAGACGGGCGAACTGCCGATGTCCTTGCCGATCTCGGCCAGCGTCCAGCGTCGTGAAAGATCGCTGGCCAACAAGACCTTCACGCGATCGGCCAGCCGGCGGCGTGCATGTGTCGAAGCGGGTTGCCGTGAGGTGCGCGGGCCAAGGCTGCGGGCAACCATGGTGAGCACCAGCGCTTCGGCTTCCAGCGGATCAATGCTGCCGTGCTCCAGGCTATGGCGCAGCAATGCCACCAGCGCTTGCGCACGTGCATCGATACGCTGCGACTGCGTGCGGAAAGCGACGTCCGCTTCGGCTTGCAGCAAGGGCTTCGGCGCCAGCTCCGCCAGCCATGCCTGGTCCAATTGCAACGACAGGCAGGCATCGCCGCCGTCCAGCGGATGGCTGACCTGATAGCCCTCTTGCGCGTTGAAAAACAGCACATGGTTGGCGTCCGCCACGGCCTGGTCCTGCCCCACGTGACGGAGGTACAGCCCGCGATAAGGGAAGACCAATTGCGTGGCGGATGCGCACTCTTCCGCACTGCGATGACGGCACGTGCCGTTGCAGTGGACGTTACGCAGTGTCAACGACTCCGTCGACAGCAGCACCTTGGAGCTGAGCTCCGACATGGCGGCACGTTACTTCTGCTTTATCGAGGACCTGAGCTTAACAAGCTCGCCACCGGTTTTGCCTGTGCCACGAGGCAACAGCTAAAGATTTTGAAAGCGTATCCGCCCTCTTCCATGGTCTCCTTTCCCGGCCCGATGAACGGGCGCCAAGACAGGTCAAGCGCATGAATCGCGAGCAGCAAGCACGTACCGAATACTTCCACCGGCTGCATGACGGCCCGGCGCCGCTGATGCTGCCCAATGCGTGGGACGTCGCCAGCGCGCGGGTGATCGAGAACGCCGGCGCCAAGGCGATTGCCACCACCAGCGCGGGCATGGCGTGGTCGCTGGGCTATCGCGATGGCGAACAGATGCCCGTGCAGGAGCTGCTGGCAGGCTGCAAGCGAATCTGCCGTGCAGTGAAGGCGCCGGTCACTGTGGATATCGAGCGCGGCTATGGACGTGACGCGCAAGATACCGGCGACCTGGTGGCTGCACTGATCGATCTCGGTGTCGCTGGTATCAACATCGAGGACGGTACACTCCCCGGCACGCAAACGCTGGCGCATCCCGCGGTACTCTGTGCGCGCATCGCCTGTGCACGAACGATTGCTCGTGATCACGGCTTGCGGCTTTTCATCAACGCACGCATCGACACGTATTTCTCGCAAGATCTGGCCGCCACCGCCAAATTGGAAGAAACGCGCACACGTGCACTTGCCTACATCGATGCGGGCGCCGATGGCATCTTCGTTCCCGGCCTGGCCAATCTGCAGGACATTGCAACGCTGGCTCGCGCGCTCCCGGTGCCGCTCAATATCTATGCCGGCTATCCAGGCGCGCCTCCGTCGAAGACACTCGGCGAGCATGGCGTGCGCCGGATCAGCCTGGGTTGCGGCCCGATCCAGGCAGCGCTTGCACACCTGGCGCGCATGGCATCGGAAGCCATCGGCGAAGGCCGTTACGACACGATGAGCGAGAGGATGTTTACGGTCGCGCAAGCGAATGGTTTGTTTGCGGTGGCCGATACCAACGATCACGACGACGCCACTCATGCCATAGCAGCGATGACGTAGTGCGACAAAACGCGAAACACCGTCGCCCCGGCATTCGCCGGGGCGACGACTGAAAGCTTTTCGCTGCATCAAAACTCAGTTCTGATACGCACCCCGATCGATCATTCCACCACTAGCCGTGCGCGACGCACCGGCATAGTCATAAGCCCCGTTGCTCGCCAAACCTAGGTTCACCCCGCTACCGATGGCCGGCGATCCCGCCGAAAGCTGCAAGTTAGGCGTCGTCGTGTTTGTGAACAAAGGATCGGCAAGCAAGCCATTGGCTTCACTCACGCTAGCCTTCTGGAAGCCACTCAATATGGAGTAAGTATGGTTATTCCAGATCCATTCCGAGGACGCGCCACTATCACTGGTATAGAACAGATCG
The DNA here is from genome assembly GCF_035277725.1 of Dyella sp. Classification (GTDB taxonomy): domain Bacteria; phylum Pseudomonadota; class Gammaproteobacteria; order Xanthomonadales; family Rhodanobacteraceae; genus Dyella_B. The sequence goes on from NZ_DATEJY010000228.1 coordinate 25,438, forward strand.
TTTTCCAGCGTGACGGGCGGCGTGCTCGATGACACGAAACTATTCACCAGCAGGCCCTGCCCGTTCGCATACAGAATGTTGTTGGCAAACAGATTGTTGCTGGCGTGGTATTGCACCTGGAACTCGCCGGCGCCCGATTGTGTCGTGTCGTTTTCGAACAAGGTGTTGTTGACGATGGTGCAGTGATCCGTGCCACCTACCGACGACGAATAGCCGCCAATGGAGATACCGGTGACGTTGCTGTAGGACACCAGGTTGTTGCGCGCGGTGACGTAACTGGTGTCATGGCCGGAGTGTTCGCTCGCCAGCTCAATCCCCAAGTCGGCCGCCTGCACGCTGTTCTGCTCGATGGTGATATGCGTACCGCCATCCACATAAATGCCATCGGCGCCCGGTTGGTCATTGTAGGCAGGGTTGTTGGTCGAGGTGATGTTGTAGACCGTGTTGCCGGCGATCCATCCGTTGCGCGCCTGATCCAGGCTGGTGGTCGGTGCGGTACCTTCAAAGCCGATCGCGTCGATGCCGATGTTGTTGTTGTCGTGCACCCGGTTGTTGGTCACCTGCCAGTTCTGCACGTTGCCGTTCACCGTCAGCGATTCGCTGTAGCCGGTGGTGAGATGATCCACTTCGTTGCCGTCGATGATCAGGTTGCTGATCGGCGTGGCCGCCGTGCCGTACACCGCCAGGCCGAACGCATCGCCCGACGACGTCGTGACCGTGGTGACGATGTTGTGGATATGGTTGTTGCGTATCTCGATATGGTCACCCGAACCTTCAATCAACAGACCCGCCGGCACCAGGCTGGATGATTTGGACGTGTAGTTCTGCAATTGCAGCCCCACCACGCGCACGTAGTTTGCGTTTTGCAACGTGATCAAGCCCTGCTCGCCTTGCGGTACGCCGAGGCCGGTACCGTCGATGGTGGCGAGTTGCCCCGGTGCAGACGTCAAGGTGATGTAGCCTGCGGTGGCAGAACCCGAACGGGTGATGGTCACCCATTCGTTATAGGTACCGCCCGCTACTTGCACCGTTGCGCCGGCTGGCACCGTATTCATGGCGTGCTGAATGGTGCGCCATGGCGCAGCCGCACTGCCGTTGGCGCTATCGCTGCCGGTGGTTGCCACGTAGTACGTCGCGCCACTGTAGGTAGACGCCGCAACCGCCACCGATGCACCGCCTGTAGCGAGCGGTGCTGCTTCCGCCTGTGCCGTTATCTTGGCAGTAAACGATGACACCGCACCCGCCGGCGCGGTGTAAACACCGTTCGCGGAAATAGTGCCGAGACTCGGCGCACCATCTGGTACGCCATTGACCAACCAGGTTACATTCTGATCGCTGCTGCCGGATACCGTTGCAGTGAAGGACTGCGTGCCATTGGCAGCAAGCGAAACCTGCGTAGGTGATACGGCCACAGTGACTGCGGCCGAAGCAGCCGTCGTTGCGAAACAAGCAGCGGCAAGCATGGCGGCTAGCATGGCCGTGCGCGTCTGGGGAAACGTACTCATACTTTCCATATCCTTACGAAAGATGGCGTCGTCAACGACGACGGGGATGGGACAGCCCGCGCACTATGGCGCAGGCTGTCATCGCAAGAATGCGATGGCTTTCGCAGGATGGTGGTAAGTCAGAACGGCCATGGCGACACACACAACGTCATCGCTACAAAGTGAGAACTGGCGAGCTTTACTTCACTACTCTTGCACAGTTGTTTCCGATGCATCACGCGATGCCGCCTTGGCAACGCTCCTGGCAATATCGGCATAGATGGCATCGCGCTCCACCTTATTCGCGCGAGAACCAGTGAGAAACGCGGCAACGATAACTGTGTAGCCGTTTGGCCAGGTCATGATGCCGATATCGTTATACGCAGCGGTTTCACCTTCAAACGACACCGACGTTCCGCATTTGTCGGCCAGGCGCACACCTTCCGGTAAACCGGCACGCAAACGGCTGGGAATCGTCTGCTTGTACATGAGCTGCAACAAATGTTGCGTCGAGCTTGTCGACAGTAACTGGCCCTTCCAAAGCCGCTGCAGAAATTCGGCCGCTGCATCGGGTGTGGTGCGATTGCGTGGATCATTCAGATAATCGCGATAGCCGCGGCGAAGCCGCGCAAGCGATTGCTGCGCGGTCTCGTCGGCAGGAATCTGGTCGCCATGAGCGATGCCATCGAAGATCCGATCAACATCCGCTTCGTCCATATCCACGCGCATGCTGTCGATGCCATGCGCATGCAGGAAGGCAGTGACCGCCTTCGGGCCACCCACCAGACGCACCAGGGCATCGGCCGCCGTGTTGTCGCTTTCGCTTATCGCAGCGGTCAACAATTCGTTGACTGTGAACGTCATGCTGTCACCGCGAAAGTGCGCACCGATGGACGGAACAGCGGAACCACCCACGACATCAGCACGTGCTATGCGCACCTTTTGCGCGAGCGAGAGATGTCCAGCATCGATTTGCGCAAGCACAGTGGCGGCGACCGGTGCCTTGAATACGCTCATCATGGGGTAAGCGCGATCAGCATTGATGCGCGCCTGAGAACCGCTATCCAGATCAAGCACGGTGATGCCTAGCAAGCCAGGCCGAGCGCGGGCAGCAAGCTCGTTCAATGCCGACTGCAGCGATGCCTTTTCCACGCCACCACCATCGGCCTGGAAAGCCAGAGCAGGGTGCCATGCACAAACCGAGAACAACAAAACCAGGTGAGCGGTGAATCCGCGTCTGCAAATCATGTATAACCCCAAGGCAAACCTTGGCAATGGTAAGCCATCGACCTCGCGGCGAATAGCGCGACTGAACCGAACG
>NZ_DATEJY010000229.1:0-9318 GCF_035277725.1 Dyella sp.
CCCATTTCGAGCACGGCGTATTCGGTATCTTCCGGCATCCACAAGAGCGTGAGCGGCAGGCCGATTTCATTGTTGTAGCTGCCGGTATTCACGTGCGTGCGGCCATGCTTGGACAGGATCGATGCGGTGAGCATCTTCACCGTGGTCTTGCCGTTCGAACCGGTGATGCCGATCACGCGCGCATTGCGTTGCGCGCGCACGGCACTGGCCAGGTCGCCTAGCGCCAGCTCGGAACTCTTTACTTCGACCTGCGGCAGATCGCTCTCGACACGATGCTCCACCAGCGCACCGACTGCACCGCGCGCTTTCGCGTCGGCGAGATAGTCGTGGCCGTCCACGCGTTCGCCCTTGAACGCGACGAACAGGTCGCCCGGCTTCACCTTGCGCGTATCGATGGCAACACCGGTCACTTCCGCGTCGGTGCCATGCATATGTCCATGCGTCCACATGGCAATGGCGCTCAGGCGCATCATGCGTGGGTCTCCAGCGCGACGCGCGCTATCGCCATGTCGTCGAACGCACGCTTGCCGCCTGCGCCTTCCTGGTAGGTTTCGTGGCCTTTGCCGGCAATCAACACCACATCTCCGGTACGCGCCATCGTCAGCGCCGCACGAATCGCCGCTTCGCGATCGCGCTGCACGGTGGCAGCCTGCGGCCGCGTCATGCCGGCCAGAATCTGCGCGACGATCGCATCACCGTCTTCGCCGCGCGGGTTGTCATCGGTGACGATGGCGATGTCGGCCAGCCGCTCGGCGATCTCGCCCATCTGCGGGCGCTTGCCCGCGTCGCGTTCGCCGCCGCAACCGAACACGCAGATCAACCTGGCGTCGCAATGCGCTCGCAGCGCCTTGAGCGCCTGCTCCAACGCATCCGGCGTGTGGGCGTAATCGACCACCACCAGCGGCAGGCCATGCAGACCGCCGATGCGATTCATGCGCCCATTCACCGGTTCCAGTGCTTCGATCGCATCAACGATGCGCTCAAAAGATTCGCCCAGCGCGGCAAGGCAGCCGATCACCGTCAGCAGATTCGCCACGTTGAAGCGGCCGAGCAGGCGACTGCGAATCTGTTTTTCGCCCCACGGCGTACGTACGGTGAACGCCACGCCTTCGGCAGAGGTGACGGTACCGCTCGCCGCCACATCAGCCTGGGCATCACCCGCGCTGCTCAACCGCCACGCGCGCACGTCGGGCGGCAGCTTGTGCGCCATTTCGCGGCCAAACGTGTCATCGATATTGATGGCAGCAGCTTTAAGCCCCGGCCAGACGAACAGCTTGGCCTTGGCGGCGCCATAGGCTTCCATGCTGCCGTGGTAGTCGAGATGATCGCGCGTCAGGTTGGTGAACGCGGCCACTTCGAACGCCGTCGCCGCGACACGCCCTTGCTCCAGCGCATGCGAGGACACTTCCATCGCCACGTGCGACGCACCCTCGCGGCGGAATTCAGCAAGCAACTGCTGCACGGCAATCGCATCCGGCGTGGTGCGCTCGCCTTCGCGCAGCTGGCCATGCAGGCCCGCGCCCAACGTGCCGATGGTGGCGGCGCGGTGGCCAAGATGCTGCAGCGCCTGCGCCAGCAATTGCACCGTGGACGTCTTGCCATTGGTGCCGGTGACGCCAATCACGCGCATCGTCTGCGAAGGCCGGCCGAAGAAGCGTGACGCGATTTCGCCGACGAAGGCATGCAAGCCATCGATCCACAACACCGGCACGCCTGGATCTTCCAGTTCGACTGGTGCCGGCGCTTCGGCCAGCACCACGCTGGCACCGCGCTGCACGGCGCCGTGCGCGAAATCGATGCCATGCCCGCGCGTGCCGCGCAGGGCGAAGAACGCATTGCCGCCTTGCACTTTGCGCGAATCGAGCGCCAGGCCAGAAATGACGATAGGCCCGACGGCCTTCGTTTCAGCGATGCCTTGCAGCAGGTGGTCGAGGCGCTGGCTGGTCATGGCTCGACCGCCTCCACCGCGGATTGGTCATCCTGCGGATTCTGCGGGGGCGCGGTGCCCGCCAATCCACCGCCGGCCTGCAGCGGGCCGCCCACGTACCAGCGCCCGATGTTGTCGGGCGGTACATCGAGCAGGCGCAACGCACCCGACATCACACTCTGGAATACCGGCGCGGAAACCACGCCGCCGTAGTAAGCGTTTTTCTTCGGATTGTTGATCACCACCACGCCGACCAGGCGCGGATCGGTAGCCGGCACAATGCCGGCGAACAGCGAGTTGTAGCTGTTCTTGGCATAGCCGCCGCCCGATGCCAGATGCGCGGTGCCGGTCTTGCCGGCCACGATGTAGTTGGCGATCTGCGCACGCGTGGCCGAACCGCCCGGCGCGGTCACCGTCTCAAGCATGTTCACCAGTTCGCGCGCGATGTTCGGCGAAATGATCTGCTTGCCGGCATCTTCGCCGCCCTTGATGAAGGTGGGCGTGTGCATCACGCCACCGTCCGCCAGCGTGGCGTAGGCAACGGCCAACTGCAGCGGCGTGACGTTGAGGCCGTAGCCGTACGCCATGGTGGCTTTTTCGATCGGCCGCCAGCTGCGGCCGGGACGCAGCAGGCCCGCCGATTCGCCCGGAAAACCGCTGCCTGTGCTTTCGCCGAAACCAAATGCACGATAGGTGTCGTAAAGGAACTTGGTGTCCAGCGACAGACCGATCTTGGCCGCGCCGATGTTGCTCGACTTGGTCAGCACGCCGGTCGGCGTCAACACGCCGTTGCCGCCGGTTTCCACGTCCTTGATGTCCTTGCCCATGAAGTACCAATGACCGTTGCCGGTATCGACCAAGGGCGACGTGGGTGTGTACTTGCCGCTGGAAAGCGCCGCCGCCATGGTGAAGGTCTTCATGGTCGAGCCAGGCTCGACCACGTCGGTCACAGTGCGGTTGCGGCGTGCGGCGGCCGGGCTGCCGGTGACGACATTGGGGTTGTAGGTAGGCAGGCTCACCATGGCAAGAATCTCGCCAGTGTGGATATCCAGCACCACCATTTCACCCGAATCGGCGTCCAGGTCATCCAGCTGCTTTTTCAGCTCGCTGTACGCCAGAAACTGGATGCGGCGATCGATGCTGAGCGTGAGATTCTGCCCCGGCTGCGGCGCATGCACCTGCTCCACGTCTTCCACGATGCGGCCCATGCGATCGCGGATCACGCGCTTGGCGCCCGGCTTGCCGGCCAGCCAGTTGTCGAACGCAAGCTCCAAGCCTTCCTGGCCGTGATCATCAATATTGGTGAAGCCGAGCACGTGCGCAGTGACTTCACCGGATGGGTAGTAGCGCTTGTATTCGCGCTGGCCGTTGACGCCGGGAACGCCAAGCGCAAGCACGCCCTGCGCCGCTTCCGGGCTCATCTGGCGGCGCAGGTACGCAAAGTCGCGATCCGCGCGCTGCTCCAGGTACGACTTCAGATCATCCGGCGTGGTGCCCAATGCCTGTGCCAGCGCAGGAATGCGATCGGCGTTGTCGAGCACTTCCGAAGGCACGCAGGTGATCGACACCATCGGCGTGGAGACAGCCAGCGGTTCGCCGTTGCGATCGAAGATCGTGCCGCGCGATACGGCAATGGGCACCACGCGCAGGAAGCGTGCGTCGCCTTGATCCTGATAGAACTGCTTGCGCACCACCTGCAGATCGAACGCGCGCGCCACCAGGCCTGCCGAGGCAAGACCAAGCACGCCGATGACCAGCAGCATGCGCCGCCGCGTGCTGGGGCCAGCACCCTTGCGGCGAGAAGTGGATTTCGGCGAGGTCGGTGGCAGACGGTTCATTGCCGCACCAGCTGTACGTCCTGCGGACGCGGCGTAAACATGCCGAGCTTGGTGCGCGCTTCGCTATCGATGCGGCGCGGTTCAGCCCAGGTCGCCTGCTCCAGTTCGAGCCGGCCGTATTCAATGTTCAATTCATCGCGCTGGCTTTGCAGTTGAGACAGCTGCACGAACAACGTGCGGCTCTGATGACGCGTCCACACCACGGCGATCGCGCTCACCAGCGCGGCGGTCAGCAGGATGAGCAGGCTGAAGATGCCGACGGCCCTCATGCAAGCTTCTCCGCCACACGCAACACGGCCGAACGCGCACGCGGATTCGCTGCTTGCTCGGCATCCGAAGGAAACTGCGCTTTGCCGATAGCGGCCAGCTTGGCCGGCGCCGCCGCTACCGGCGGACCACGGCGACTGCCTTGCACACGGCCGGAGTGGTCGCGGATGAACTGCTTCACCAGACGATCTTCCAGCGAGTGGAAGCTGATGACCGACAGGCGACCGCCTGGCTTCAGCCGTTCCAGCGCCGCATCGAGTCCGCGCTCGACGGATTCCAGTTCGCGGTTCACGCGAATGCGCAGTGCCTGGAAGGTACGCGTGGCCGGATGCTTGCCCGGCTCGCGGCGGCCGATCAAACGCTCCACCAACGCGGCGAGTTCGCCGGTGCGCGTCAGAAGCGAGTCTTTGCGATGCTCGACGATGGCGCGCGCGATCTTGCGGCTGAAACGCTCTTCGCCGTAGATCCACAACACGTCCGCGATCTCGCGCTCATCGGCGTGGGCGAGAAAATCCGCCGCGCTTTCGCCTTGTGTCGGATCCATGCGCATGTCGAGCGGGCCATCCGCCATGAAACTGAAACCGCGGCTGGCTTCATCCAGCTGCGGCGAAGACACGCCCAGATCGAGCAGCACGCCATCGAGACCGTCGGCGGTTTCGTCCCACTCGGCGAGTGTGGAGAAATTCGCATGGCGGATCGACACACGCGGATCGGCGGCAAATTCACGCTGCGCGGTGGCGATCGCCTGCGGATCGCGATCCATCAGCAGCAGGCGGCCATCGGGACCGAGGCGCGACAGCACGGCGCGAGCGTGACCGCCGCGTCCAAACGTGCCATCGAGATAACGCCCGCCTGCCCGCACGGCGAGTCCCTCCACTGCTTCATTCAGCATCACCGGGATGTGCTGACGCTCAGCCATGCCGCCGCACTCCCGCTCTTGTTTTCATCTGCCTGCGCCTGACCTCCATGGGTCAGAGCCGCAGGTCCGCCATGTCGTCGCTGATTTCGTCTTCGCCGATGGTCTGGCGGATCTTGGCCAGGTGGGCTTGTTCGCTCCACAGCTCGAACTTGTTGCCCATGCCCAGCAAAACCGCCTTTTTCTCGATGCCCGCCGCTGCGCGCTGACTGGCCGGCAGCAGGATGCGCATCGCGCCATCCGGCTCCACCATCGCCGCCGCACCGACCAGCTTCATCTGCAGGGCGCGGTGCACGGCCTTCACGTTCGGCAGGGCATTCACCTGGTCGCGCACCTTCTCCCACTCGGCGTGCGGGAACAGCCAGAGGCAGCCCGACTCGAATGGGTTGTAGGTGATCACCAGCCGATTGGCGCAGGCGTCCGTCACCAGCTCCCGATACGCGGTCGGGATAGCCAGTCGGCCTTTGTCATCGACGGTGATGGCAGTTTCGCCCTGGAACACGACCTTCAGGAACTCCCACGAAATCCCACGATTTCACACAGGGTCCCACGATAGTCTCGCCCCTTGAGACTGTCAAGAAAATTTTGCTTGTGAATCAAGGAGAAAGGCGAAGTTCTGGCGAAATTTCCAGTGATTTCGAGGAAGACTCGCAAGAGCTTTGATCGGTATGGTTTTTTTGGAAAACAGAAGTAAGCGAAGAGCGGCGCGAAGTGAAAGAAAAGCCTGTACGGCGCCCTTCCCACTTCTCGCCACTCTTCACTCAGTCCTGAATGAGGTGGAGTCGGCCTGTAAGCCGGGTTCTGTACGCCTTGCGGCGCGACAGTCATTCCTCTCGGCCAGGCGTCGCCACCTGGCTCCAGCAACCTACCCGGGAACAACGCGGGCCGCGTTATCGTTCCCCTATTTGGTCTTGCTCCGAGTGGGGTTTACCGTGCCACGCGGCGTTAGCCCCGCGCGCGGTGCGCTCTTACCGCACCCTTTCACCCTTACCTGTGCCCTTGCGGGCCATCGGCGGTTTGCTCTCTGTTGCACTGGCCGTCAGCTCACGCCGCCCAGGAGTTACCTGGCACTCTGCCCTGTGGAGCCCGGACTTTCCTCGACGCGCACAAGGCGCGACGCGACTGCCCGGCCGACTCCGGTGAGTATTGTAGCTGGAGGAATCCACTGGCACGTAGGCTGGGATGACAATCCCAGCATGAAGAGGCCGAAAGAAGCTGGGATTGTCATCCCAGCCTACGTGGCTGCTTGCATGGCGGCGTGCGCTATTCCTGATAGAGCTGCTTGCGCGATGCACCGGTAATCGCCGCCGCCAGTTTCGCCGCTCTGGAAGGCGGTAGTTCCTCGCGCAGGATCGCGAACACCCGCTGTCCTTCGGCGAGCTTCGCATCCGTGTCATCGCCACGGCCGGCGACGAGAATCACGCATTCGCCGCGCTGTTGATTGGGATCGCTCGCTACGCGCTGTGCCAGTTCGCTCAACGGCTCGCCAATCACGGTCTCGAACATCTTGGTGAGTTCGCGCGCCAGCACCGCTTCGCGTTCCGCGCCGAACACGTCGCGCATATCGGCCACGCTTTCGGCAATGCGATGCGAGGATTCGTAAAAAATCAGCGTGCGCGGATCACCTGCAAGTTCTTCCAGCCGGCTGCGCCGTGCGGCCGGCTTGGGCGGAAGAAAACCTTCGAACACGAAGCGATCGCTTGGCAACCCTGCAACGGACAGCGCCGCGATCGCCGCGCACGCACCGGGTACCGGTATGCATCGAATACCCGCTTCGCGCGCCGCACGCACGAGGCGGAAGCCCGGATCGCTGATCAGCGGCGTGCCGGCGTCCGAAATCAACGCCACCGATTCACCCTGCTCCAACCGCCGCACGATGGTCGCCACCGCTTCGCGCTCGTTATGTTCGTGCAAGGCCACCAGCGGCGTGCCGATATTGTGTTGCAGAAGCATAGGCCGGCTATGCCGGGTGTCCTCGGCGGCAATCACGGCGACGCTGCGCAAGGTCTCGATGGCGCGCGCGGAAATGTCGTCGCGATGACCGATCGGTGTCGCCACCACCCACAGGCAGCCCATCTGATTAGACATTTTGCAAATACCCTTTCGCGGCGAGGCGATGATGCGATCGGCTATGATCGCGCAATTGCCGATCGCGATGCCAAGGAACCCCATGCGCCCGAGTCGTCTTGCCGCGTCAGGACTGCTGTTTTCGCTGCTGCTGAGCGCCTGCGTGCCATCCGTGGTACCGCGCTCGCCGGCCGAGGTTGCCGCCGCGCAGAGCGCCGCCAATCTTGCCAACCAGGGGCAGTTCGACCGGGCTGCACAGGCCTATTTGTCGCTCGCCGCGCAGGCGCTCGATCGCGCAGACCATTACAAGCTGCTGGCCGCCGAAGCGTATCGCGAAGAGAACGCGCTCGACCGTGCCACACCGATCGTGATCGGCATTCGCCGCGACAAGCTGACCGATGACGAGCCCGTGCGCCTGGATCTGCTGCGCGCGGAAATCGCGTTACACCAGCACGATGCAGCAGCGGCGTTGAACCTCACCACGCAACCGGATCTGAGCGTGCCGCCGAATCTGCGTTCACGCCTGCTGATCCTGCGCGCGGATGCTCTGGCCGGCACCGGCGACCTGTGGGGCGCGGCAGTCAATCGCATTCAACTGGACAGCACGCTGCAGGGTGCCGATCGCGCACAGAACCGCGATCAGGCGCTGACGTTGCTGACCAAGCTTGGCGTGCAACCGCTCAAGCAGCGCGCCGCCGCCATGCAGTCGGGTGATCGCATGCTGCCATGGGTGAACGAAGCGCTTGGCCGTCTCGGCGTCACGGTCGCGCAGGCGCAACCGGATCTGCAGCAAGCCGTCGGCACGCTGGTGGCTGGCAATGGCGCGAGCGTGCGCGAGGGTTACAAGATGCCGGCGCACGTTGCGCTGCTGTTGCCCAACAACGATGGCTTGGCGCCGATCAGCGCGGCCATTCGCGAAGGCTTTTTTGCTGCGTATTTCCAATCGTCGGATACACACGCGCCGCGTGCCACGGTGCGCGTGTACGACAGCGGCGGCAACGCGGCTGCGGCCGTCAAAGCCTATAGCCAGGCTATCAGCGACGGCGCGCAAATGGTGGTGGGACCGTTGCTGCGCGCGGAAGTCACCGGCGTACTTGGGCAGTCTTCGCTGCCGGTGCCGGTGCTTACGCTCAATCATATGGAAAACAACAAACTTTCCACCGGCAATGCGAGCGAGTTCGCACTGATGCCGGAAGACGAAGGTGCGCAAGCGGCCGATCACATGATCGAGCGCGGACTACATAACGCCTACGTGCTTATCTCCGGCGACGATTTTGCCAAACGCGCCGCCGCTGCCTTCAAGGCCGAACTGGAAGCCAAGGGCGGCCAGATTGCCGGCAACGCGCAATTGCCATCGAGTGGCGTGAATTACGGCGACGCCATCAACGCTTTGAATGCCGGCAGCGCCGGCAGCGATGCAGGCATCTTCATCAGCATGCGCACCGAGCAGGCACGCCTGCTGCTGCCGCAACTGCGCGTTCAGCGCATCAGCTTGCCGGTGTTCGCCACTTCGCACATCTATGGCGGCAGTGACAATCCCACGGCCGATCGCGACCTGGAAGGCGTGGAGTTCTGCGATGCGCCGTGGCTGTTCGACGCGCAGACCGGCCTGCCCAACTATCAGGATATCGCAGGCCAGTTGCCCGCTGCCCGCGGCGGCACTTCCCAGCTGTTCGCCTTCGGCATGGACGCGTGGAACCTGGTGCCGTACCTCGACTGGCTGCGCAGCCATCCGGGCAGTTATCTGCCGGGTGCCACGGGGCAGCTGGCGATCGACACCTTCGGCAACGTGAAGCGTGTGCTGACCTGGTTGAAGTTCCAGGACGGCGTGGCACGCCCGAGCAACGGCAGCCTGCAACTCGACAACACGCCGGGCGGACCCGCACCGGCCAGCAGCGCGCCTGCGCCAGCCAGCAGTGCGACGATGCCGGCCACGCAACCGAACGGTGGCTGATGCGTGCAGCAGGAAGCGCGTTCGAGCAACGCGCATGCATGGAGCTTGAGCGAGCAGGATTGAAGCTGCTCGCTCGCAACTACACCACGCGTTATGGCGAGCTGGATCTGGTGATGCGTGACGGCGATACCGTGGTGTTCGTCGAGGTGCGCCATCGCATTCGCGCCGGATTCGGCGATGCCGCCATGTCCATCACCGCCGCCAAGCAGGCCAAGCTGGTGCAGACGGCACAGCTGTGGCTTGCGGCGAATCCAAAATATGCGCAGCGTGTTTGCCGGTTTGATGTGGTGGCGTATGACGGACCGGTCGATAACGCGAAAATGCAGTGGTTGCGCGGTGCATTTGACGC
>NZ_DATEJY010000230.1:0-5012 GCF_035277725.1 Dyella sp.
ACCGAGCCGGTCGCCGAAGCGCCGCACCACGAAGAACCCGTGGTGGCCGACCTGCCGCCAGCGCAGGAAACGATCGAACGCCAACCGGCCGAACGCGTGCCGGCTGGCGAGCTGATGAGCTTCCACCACATCGATCCGGACTTGCTGGAAATCTTCAGCGAAGAAGCGCGCGAAATTCTCGACGACGCCGACAGCACGCTGGCGAAGTGGCATGCCGAGCCGACCGATGTGTCGCACATGGCTGGCTTGTTGCGTGCGCTGCATACCCTCAAGGGTGGCGCGCGCATCGCGGGCGTCACGCCGGTGGGCGATCTCAGCCACGCGCTGGAAAGCTTGCTGGAGCGTTCGCACGGCATCGACCCGGGCAAGACCGCGCCGCTGATCGGCACGCTCGAAGCCGCCTTCGACGAAATGCATGGCCTGGTGCAACGCGTATCGCAGGGCAAGGCGATTGCCTATCCCCACGCGATGGTGGCGCGCTTGCAGGGCGGCACGCAGGAACCCGAGGCGCCGGTCGCCGAAGCACCCGCGCCCGTGGCTGCCGCACCGGCCCCCGCGCCTGCGCCGACGCCGCAGATCAGCGCGGAAGAGCTGCCCTCGCTGCTGCCCCTGGAAGACGAACAGCAAGGCGAAGATACCGGCCGCACCGCGCAGGAACAGATCCGCGTCCGCGCCGAACTGCTCGACAGCCTGGTGAACCACGCCGGCGAAGTGGCGATCTACCGCTCGCGCCTGGAACAGCAGGTGTCGGCCTACCGCTTCAACCTGGTCGAACTCGAACAGACCGTGTCGCGTCTGCGCAGCCAGCTGCGCATGCTGGAAATCGAAACCGAAGCGCAGATCATCGCGCGCTTCCAGCGCGAGCATCGCGATGCCGGCCTGGCGGTGTTCGATCCGCTCGAACTCGACCGCTTCTCGCAGTTGCAGCAGTACTCGCGCGCCCTGGCCGAATCGGTGTCGGACTTGGTGTCGATCCAGAGCATGCTGGACGAACTCACGCGTCAGGCCGAAACGCTGCTGATCCAGCAGTCGCGCGTCAGTTCCGAACTGCAGGAAGGCCTGCTGCGCACGCGCATGCTGCCGTTCGACACCATGGTGCCGAACCTGCGCCGCACGCTGCGCCAGGCCGCGCAGGAAGAAGGCAAGAGCGCCCAGCTGTATGTGGAAGGCGCGCACGGCGAAATGGACCGCAACCTGCTCGACCGCATCAAGGCGCCGTTCGAGCACATGCTGCGCAACGCCGTGGCGCACGGTATCGAAACACCGGCCGAGCGCCGCAAGGCGGGCAAGCCGGAAGAAGGTGCGGTACGCATCCGCGTAGCGCGCGAAGCCACCGAAGTGGTGATTCGCGTCAGCGACGACGGCCGCGGCCTCGATCGCGAGGCGATCCGCAACCGTGCCATCGAGCGCGGGCTGATCCGCCCGGATACGCGCCTGTTCGACGACCAGTTGCTTGCGCTGATCACCCAGACCGGCTTCTCCACCGCCAGCACCGTCACCCAGCTTGCCGGCCGCGGCGTGGGCATGGACGTGGTGGCCAGCGAGATCAAGTCGATGGGCGGCTCGCTCGCCATCGAATCGCGTCAGGGCGAAGGCACTACCTTCGTGCTGCGCCTGCCGTTCACCCTTGCGGTGACGCAGGCGATCCTGGTGCGCATCGGCGAATCCGCGTTCGCCATCCCGATGACCTCGGTGCAGGGCGTCGCGCGCATCAGTCCGGATGAACTGGCGCAACGCCTGGCCGAAGAAAACCCGCAGTTCGAATACAACGGCGAGGATCACGCCGTGCACGATCTGGCCGGCTTGCTTGGCCTGGTGCCGGGCATCAGCGACGAAGAACAGCTGCCGCTGCTGCTGACCCGTTCGGGCGAACTGCGTGCGGCGATCCGCGTCGACGCGGTGATCGGCTCGCGCGAAATCGTGGTGAAGTCGGTCGGCCCGCAGGTGAGTTCGGTGCCGGGCATTCTCGGCGCGACCATCATGGGCGACGGCTCGGTGCTGGTGATTCTCGACCTCGCCCCGCTGGTGCGTCATGGCCTGGCCCGTCGCGAACAGCGCCTGGCCGAAGGCTTCGATTTCGCCACCACGGCGCCGGTGATCGAAGAAGAACGCGTGCGTCCGCTGGTGATGGTGGTCGACGATTCGATCACCATGCGCAAGGTCACCGGCCGCGTGCTCGAGCGCCACGAATACGAAGTGGAAACCGCGAAGGACGGCCTGGACGCGCTGGAAAAACTGCACGAGCGCGTGCCCGACCTGATGCTGCTCGACATCGAAATGCCGCGCATGGACGGCTACGAACTGGCGACGCAGATGAAGTCCGATCCGCGCCTGCGCCACGTGCCGATCATCATGATCACCTCGCGTACCGGCGAAAAGCATCGCCAGCGCGCGTTCGACATCGGCGTGGAACGTTACCTCGGCAAGCCCTACCAGGAAGCCGAATTGCTGGCGCAGATCAGCGAAGTACTGGAGCAGCACGCGCAGGAGCCCGTGAATGACTGATATCAAGAGCCTCCCTTCACACCCCAAGCATCCCGCATTGCGCCTGAGCGGCCGCCATGCGGCAGCGCGCGGCTTGACCAGACGGCCAGTCTGGCGCTGCGCCACGCGCTACCACCTGACAGCCGCTCAGTCGCAATACGAGGCACTCGGGGTATGAAGGAAGGCTCCACGGCGGTCGCGCTGCTGTTCGATGACGTAGAGCTGGGAAGTCATCTGCGCGCCGCACTCTCCGAGCACGGCGCACGGATCGCGCACGAAGGCCCGGTAAGCAGCTTCGACGTGGTCAAGCTGCGCGAGGCCGGCGTGAATGTGCTGGTCGTGAACCTGGACGACGCGGTGGACGACACCGCGCTCGACCTGATCTACGAATTGGTCGCCGCCGGCGACATCCCCGTGGTGTTCAACGACGCCCAGGCCAGCCGCGGCCTGGACGGTTGGGATCGCGCGCGCTGGGCCCGCCATCTGGCGGCCAAGACGCTCAACACGGACACCATCGATCCGCCGCGTCCCGAAAACGCGCAGCCGGTGGTGCCACCGCCGGCCGCTGTGCCGGCTCAGCCCGAGCCACAAACCGAACCGGTCGCGCTGGCCGAGCCCGAACCCGCACGGGCGGATGCCGAGCCCGTGCTGGACCTGGCGCCAGCCACCGAACCTGGACTCGAACCGGCGCCAGTCCATGCGCCGGAAGTGGCATTCGAATCCGCGCCGGCCTTCGCGCCTGCGGCGTCGACCGAGGCATCGCTTGCTGACGTGCTGCAGCAACACGACGATGCACCGAGCCCGGAAGCGATGTCTGAAACGCTGGCGAACGAACTGGAAGCCTTGCTTGCGACCGGCGACGCCCCCGAGCACGTGCCGGAAAGTGAATTCGGTTCCCTGAAGTTCACCGCGGAAGACGAGCTGCCGCCCTTGCACGATGGCAACTTCGGCTGGCAAGACGAAGAGCACGCCGCGCCAGCGTCGCACGAGCACATTCCGACGGCGCCCGGCTTCGCGCCGGCTCCGGAACCCGCGCCTGCGCCGTCACCGGCGCACATGGACGCGCCGGCGTTCAACATCAACCTGGATCACTTGTCGCTCGCCTCGCACGACGAGGCGTTCACGCCGCCGGTGATCGAAACGAAGACGCTTGCGCAGCAGACGCCTGCCGCGCCGGAATGGGGCTTCGTGGAAGAAAGCGAGCATGTCGCCGCGCCGCCGTCCGATGGCAAGGCCTCGTTTGGTGTCGAGAAGGTCAGCGCCACCGACTACCTGGCGCCTGACGTGGAATTCCTGGAAGACGAATCGCCCGTCGAGCCCGGCATGACGCTGGAACTGGTGTCGATGGAAGAAGCCATCGCGCCCCAAGAAGAGTACCAGCCGTTCGAGTCGCATCTGCACGAACTGGATACCGCCTTCGCACGCTTGCTGGTGTTGGGCGCAGCGCGCGACAGCGGCGCTTCGCTGGGCGCTTTCCTCGCCGCATTGCCGGGCGATTTGAAGCTGCCGATCCTGCTGACCCAGCATCACGCGCAGGATTCACTCGAGCAGTTGCTCTCTGCGCTGATGGCGAGTTGCGATCTGCCGATCAAGGTTGCCACCGCCGGCATGCGCACGCGCAGCGGCGAAATCGTGGTGGTGCCGCGCGGTCAGCAGGTACGCATCACCCGCGATGGCCGTGTGGATGTGAGCGCCGCCAACGATGACGTCAGCGGGCAATCGCCGTCCATCGACAGCAGCTTCACCATGGCCGCCAACGTCTACGGACGCGACGCACTGGCCATCGTCTTTGCCGGCCAGGCCACCGATGCTGTTGCCGGCGCGCAAGCCATTCACGATCGCGGCGGACAAGTGTGGGTGGAAGCGTCCTTCAGCGATCACTACACAGACATGGTCAACGGCGTGATGGCCGAACGCCTGGCCAGTTTTTCCGGTTCGCCGCAGGAGCTTGCGGTACGTCTGGTCGAGGATTTCCGATGAGCGAACAACCACTACCCCGCGAAATCCGTTGCGTACTCGTGCCGGTCGGCAACCTGCGCCTGCTGCTGCCCAACGCCACCGTGGCCGAAGTAATCACCTTCGCCAATCCCGAGCCGGTTCCGGATGCACCCGAATGGCTGCTCGGCCGTATCGCATGGCGCGGTTGGCGCGTGCCCTTGGTCTCGTTCACCAAATTGGCCGGCGCGGAAGAAGGCGATGCGGAACTCGCCGTGCGCGTGGCCGTATTGAAGGCGCTGGGCGACAACCCCGACGTGCCATTCGTGGCCGTGGTTACGCAAGGCTTCCCGCGCCTGACTACGCTCAACGCCGAGCTGATCATCCCCACGCACGACGGCAAGCCATTGCCTCGTGGTGTGAAAGCGCAGGTGCTGGTGCGCGATGACATCGCCGTGATTCCGGATCTCGAAGGCATCGAGAACGACGTAACGGAATTGCTGCGGCAGGCGAGTTGATCCTCGTAGGCTGGGATGAAATCCCAGCTGGCGCTGCCTCAAGGCCAATCCCGCGCGCCATGCAGCACGCGCAGC
>NZ_DATEJY010000231.1:0-7171 GCF_035277725.1 Dyella sp.
GATCCAGGTGACGCAGGATCTGCAGGGTTTCTGGGAGCGCACCTATCCGGAAGTGAAGAAGGAGTTGAAGGGGCGTTATCCCAAACATCCCTGGCCGGATGATCCGTGGACGGCAACGCCGACACATCGGGCGAAACCGCGCGGGACGTAACACGCGTCATGGTGTAGGTTGGGGTGCGAACCCCAACATCGTTGTGCGGGTCAGGGAAGGATGTTGGGGTTCGCACCCCAACCTACGGGGCGCATGCGTCACTTCATGCAACCAAGCCCCGCCAAGGTCTCGCGCAGCGCCACGTCAATCGGCGTATACGGCTTTGCACCAAGACGCGCCACCAGCTTTGCATCATCCAGCTGGATCGTTTCCTTCCACAGATACCGCATCTTGCGCAGCTCGCGCAGCGTTTCCGTGAAGGGCGCAGCCAGGGCCGTCATCCACCATGGAAAGCGCCGAAGTGCGACATCCGGATTGCGCGTCGTGCGGCGCACCGCATCGGCCATCGCATAGCCATCCAGCCAATAGCCGCCAAAGTGATACACATCGAAATCGGCAAGCTCGTGCTCAAGCAGCTGCGCGATCGTTTCCGCCACGTCGGGCAGATACGCCCATGCATGATGATGCGTGTAATCCGCCGGATAGCGCAGCGTGTTCACCGGCTTGCCAGGTTGCACCAGACCTTGCCCAAACCAGTTGTTGCCCGCGCGCGGTCCGATGAAGTCGCCACAGCGCAGAATCAGCGTGCGCACCCCTGCGCGTGATGCCGCGGCGAGGCGCTGTTCCATCTCGGCCCGAATTTCCCCTTTGTGTGTGGGCGGATGCTGCGGCGAATCCTCGCGGAGCAGGGGAAACGCATCCGGCCCGTAGTTGTAGATCGTGCCGGGCAGCACCACGCGTGCGCCGTTCGCCTTGGCCGCTGCCATGCTGTTGTCCAGCATCGGCAACACCAGGGTGCCCCAATTGCGGTAGCCCGGCGGATTCACTGCGTGCACGATCACCTCTACGCCTGCCGCTGCCGCGAGCACATCGTCGCATTGCATGGCATCGCCCTCGATCCATTCGGTGCCATCACGCTCTGCCGGAACATGGCGCACCAGGGCGCGCACCTGCCACCCGTGCCGCTGCAATGCCAGGCAGGTTTCGCGGCCGATGCCGCCGTTGCCGCCGACCACCAATGCTGTTCGGGATGTATGCATGACGCTGTCCTCCGTTGGGATGGACAAAGTCTGGTCCGGGGATGGGTAGAAGAAAATTGCCTAATATCGTAGAGCTGCTATACAAATATGCATGGCCAGCAAAGAACCCGGTTGGGAGCTGTATCGATCCTTCCTCGCCGTGATGCGCGAAGGAAGCTTGTCGGGCGCGGCGCGCATGCTGGGCATGACGCAGCCGAGCCTGGGCCGGCATATCCGTGAATTGGAAGAAACCCTCGGCGTGTCGTTGTTTGCGCGCTCGCCACAGGGGCTGTCACCGACGGAACTGGCGCACGCCTTGCTGCCGCATGCGCAATCGATGGCGTCGGCTTCGGCAGCCTTGCGCCGTGCCGCCACCGCGCGTCACGACGCCATGTCCGGCACGGTACGCATCACCGCCAGCGAGGTGATCGGCGTGGAAGTGCTGCCGCCCATGCTGGCCGCGTTTCGAGAACGCCATCCGGGCGTGGTGATCGAACTGTCGTTGTCGAACCAGGTGCAGAACCTGCTGCGTCGCGACGCCGATATCGCCGTCCGCATGGGGCGTCCGGCCCAGGAGGCGCTGGTGGCGCGCCGCGTGGGCAACATCGCAGTGGGTTTGTATGCGCACAAGCGCTACCTGAAAGCGCATGGCCATCCGAAGACCATGGCCGATCTCGCCTCGCATGTGCTGATCGGTTTCGACCGCGAAACGCCGTATATCCGCGCCATGCTGCCGGCCGGCGTGCCGTATGCCCGCGAGTACTTCGCACTGCGCACGGACAACGATCTCGCCGCGCTGGCCGCCATGCGCGCCGGTTACGGCATCGCGGGTTGCCAATGCGGCATAGCGCAGCGCGATCCGGCGTTGGTGCGCGTGCTGGAAAGCTTCCAGCTGAGCATGGAGACGTGGGTGGTGATGCACGAGGATCTGCGCCGCAGTGCATTGGTGCGCGCGCTGTACGACCATCTTGCAGCAGCCCTGGTTGAGTACGCCGGCCTTGCTGCCACGCCCAAAGCCAAGCTTCGGGCACGGGCGAAACGTTGAGCGGATGCAGCAACTAGACTTGCATCCATGACCGAAGTCAGTCCGCTCAACCGTTATCAATTGGCCGAACTGGGCGCCTTGCTGGCCGAGCCGGCGCGCGCGGCGATCCTGCTGGCGTTGATGGACGGCACCATGCGTCCCGCCGGCGAATTGGCGAGCATCGCCGGCGTGAGTGCCGCCACCGCCAGCGCCCATCTCAAGCGGCTACTCGATGGTGGTTTGCTGGGCCTGCACGAGCAGGGGCGGCACCGCTATTACCGCCTGGCGAACGATGACGTGGCGGCGTGGCTGGAATCCATGGCGTTGCCCAACGCCACGCGTATCACGCCCAAGCAGGCCGTGCGCGATGCGACGCTGTGCCGTGCGCGTTCCTGTTATCGGCATCTTGCTGGGCAATTAGGTGTCGCGCTGTGCGACGCGTGGCTGCAGCGCGGTTGGTTGCGCGCGGAAAGCGACGGCATGCTGCTGCTGCCTGCCGCCACGGATGCCCTGGCGCAGGCGGGATGGCCGCCGGCGTCGTTGCATTCGTTGCCGCACCTGCGCGGACGCGGTTGCCTGGATTGGACCGAGCGCCGTTTGCATCTGGGCGGCCCCTTGGGTGTCGCCATCACCAGCGCCATGCTCGACGCGGGCTGGTTGCGACGCGCGCAACGCAATCGCGCACTGTTGCCGACACCGGACGGATTGCGTCGGCTCGCCGAACTTGGCGTGCGCATCGAGCGCTGATACACGCGCACGTCAGCCGGCATTCATGCTTGTCGGCACGCGTTAACGTTTACCGCGTGAACGCACGAAAGATTGGATCGTGAGAACGTGAAATTGCGGTGCAGGAATCACAGCTGTTTGCTTTCGCGTAACTTACGCCGGGCGCGTGGTGATTGTTGTGATCTATCAAAAAAAGTTACCCGGCGCCGGTTGAGGCTCTAGCCGAAGCTCAAAAACAAGCTTTACCTGTGCGCATTTTTTGACGCATGAGAGTGCCGGTGAAGCCAGCTGGCAGACGATACGCCATAGAGAACGGCAATCACGCAACGTGAAGATTCCGTGTGCATTCTTTTCGTGAGAGTTCACGCCGCCGTTTGCTTGACGCTGTTTTTTTCGACCGATACTTTCAAATGCATTCGCCGCAAGGAATGACGCGGCGATTGATTCCAGAACGACGCGGGATTGCAGAAGTGGGGCGTCGTTGAGCGCTGCAGCCGGCACTGCCTGACGTGGGGACGTAAGGGGGAGCAGCAGCATGCCGGGGCTCGGGGAATCGCAAGCGTTCTTCTTAAGTTCCAACGGCGTCGCGCGCCAGCGCGACTTCACTGTCATGGGGTACGTGCGACCTCATTGGGTGCGTGCGTGCTCAATATTCCTGGGGAGTGATCTATGTCCAGCCGTTTTCGTATGAAAGCCATGCTTGTTGCCATGGGCTTGGTGTCGATGAGTGCTGTCTACGTCGAGGCAAGCCCGTTGCCGACCGCGGACAACGCGGTATCGGCAACCAGTTCGGCGATGGTGGCGATCCATCCTGCCGTCAGTTTGCGCAGCGACGATCAGGTCGTGGGCGCATTGGCGTTTTCGCATCCGATGCACGTCGTGGTGACGCTCAAATTGCGCAATGAGCAACAGCTCGATCAATACATCGCCAAGCCGGGCTTCAAGCCGCTGACTGCGGCACAGTTCAACGCCCAATACGCGCCCACCGCAGCGCAGGCGCAAGCCGTGGCTGACTACCTGATACGCGCCGGCTTTACCAACGTGCAGATTGCACCCAATCGCGCACTGGTGGAGGCCGATGGCCGCGCCGATACCGCGCAGGCTGCTTTCAACACCAGCTTCGTGCACGTGAAGACACACGATGGTCGCGATGCGTTTGCCAATAACAGCCCCGTCCAGATTCCCGCTAGCTTGCAAGGCAGCGTCAATGCCGTGCTCGGCATGCAGAACGTGCATGTGTCGCATGTGTTTGCCAAGCGCCTCAATCCGAACGTGGTCCACGGCAATACCGTGCAGCCGTTTGCGACGGGTTCGGCGGTAGGACATGCGCCGTCTGATTTCCCCTCGATCTACGGTGCGAGCGGCATGGCGGCGGCCACTTCGGTTGCCGTGGGCTCGATTTCCTCGGGCAACATGTCCAACATCAAGAGCGATCTGGCGACGGCCGATCCTGGTGTCAGCGTGAGCTACAAAGGCAGCACCAGCGGCACCAGCACCAGCGGTGATGGCGAGTGGGATCTGGATGCGCAGGACATCATCCCCATGGCGGGCGTGAACCAGTACACCTTCTACGTCGCCACCGATTTGACCGACGCCAGCCTGCAAACCGACTACAACCTGGTGGTGTCGGATAACTTGCTGAAGGCCATCGACGTGTCGCTGGGTGAATGCGAAACCTCCGCGCAGTCGAGCGGTGCGGCTTCGTCGAACGACACCACGTTCAAGCAGGCGGTCGCGCAAGGCCAGACCTTCTTCGTGTCGTCCGGCGATTCCGGTGCGGATGAATGCGGCAACGGCGGCGTGACGCCGAGCTGGCCGGCCAGTTCGCAATACGTGACGGCGGTGGGCGGCACCGAGTTGTACACCAGCCCCAACACCACCTGGCAAAGCGAAACGGTGTGGAACAACCTCAGTTCGAACGAAGGTGCTACCGGCGGCAGCCCCAGCACCTTCGAGCCGATTCCGAGCTGGCAGCAAGGCGTGTCCGGCATTACCAACCAGACCCATCGCGGCGTGCCTGACATTGCGTTCGATGCCAGCCCCGTCAGCGGCGCATTGGTGTACGTGGACGGCCAGTCCAACCAGCAGATCGGCGGCACCAGCCTTGCCGCGCCGCTGGCAGTGGGCATGTGGGCACGCGTGCTGCAAGCCAAAGGCACCAGCCTGGGCTTTGCTGCACCGGTGATTTATCAGGTGGCGAAGTCGTCATCGAGCAATTACGCCGCGGCGTTCCACGACGTGACCTCCGGCAACAACAGCGGCGAGAATGCGGCCACCGGTTGGGACTACACCACGGGTTGGGGCAGCGTGGTCGTCAATCAGCTGGCCAATCTTGCCGGTGGCGGTGGTGGCACGGGCGGCAATCCGGTCGCCAGCTTTACCGACAGCGTGAGCGGCTTGACCGTGAACTTTACCAACACATCCACGGATAGCGGCGGCACCATCAACGCGTACGCCTGGACCTTCGGCGACGGTGGCACCTCGACCAGTGCAAGCCCAAGCCACACGTACACCACTGCTGGCACGTACACCGTCACACTGAAGGTGACCGACAGTACCGGTGCTACCAACAGCACCAGCCAGCAGGTCACCGTGAGCAGCGGTGGCGGAGCGTCGCAGCTGATCGTCAATCCTGGCTTCGAAACCGGCTCTGCCTCGCCTTGGTCGATGAGCAGTGGCGTGCTTTGCAGTAACAGCAGCTGCTCGGGCGAAGTGGCGCACAACGGTTCGTGGTTCGCATGGCTGGATGGCTATGGCACCACCCACACCGATACGGTGTCGCAGTCGGTAAGCATTCCTGCGGGCAAATCCAGCGCCACCTTGCAGTTCTATCTGCATATCGATACCGCAGAGACCACCACGACGACTGCGTATGACAAGTTGAAGGTGCAGCTGGTCAACAGCAGCGGGACCGTGCTGGCTACGCTGGCGACATTCTCCAACCTCAATGCGGCGTCGGGTTATCAGGTGCACAGCTATAACGTCAGCTCGTATATCGGGCAGACCGTGACGGTGAAGTTCACCGGCACCGAAGATGCTTCGCTGCAAACGTCGTTTGTACTGGATGACATCAATTTGAACGTGCAGTAAGCGTTTAAAGGGGCGTGCAGGGACGCTCGTTGGAGGGGCGGGGCTGCCACCACGGCAGCCTCGCTTTTTTTCTTTTGCAGGTTGGGTTGGCGCAGCGTAACCCAGCAATACCGCGCGACATGGTTGGGTTACGCTGCGCTAACCCAACCTACGATGCTGCGGCGCTATAAATCAGAAAGCGATGCTGGTCTTCAAGCCAAATACGAATGCATTGCGGTTCTGCATAGTGCCGCCGGGATTGACCACGTACTGCAGGTTGGGCCGCACGCTGACCGAAGGAATCGGATACCAGTCGTAGAACACTTCGCTGGCCAATTCATAGGTATCTGCGACCGGCATGGGCACATCGGCATGAAGCTGGTTGTAAAGCCGAGCGTAGCGAATCAGTTCGCTGCTGGCGTGCGTGGTGCCTACCGCAACGCCAACCCTGTCCTTGCTGCGATGGAACGGACCGTTGAACATCGCACCCAATGCAAACTGCCGATCGACCGCGGATGTACTGCTGTCGGCCATGGTGGCGTTGAAGAACAGGCTGACGCCCTTGCCGCCGGCATCGCCGCTGATCTGCTGCTGCAGGGCGATGTACCCGCCGTGTCGCGCACTTTCCTGCAACGGCGCTTCACCGGTGAATGCGATCGGCCGATTATTGACGTCGTAATAAAGATGTTCGCCGCCGGCGTTGTTGTACCAGCCGCCGAGTTTGTAACTGCCCGGCAGGCCGTTGAGGGTCGGCGTCCAGCCGAATTCAAGCGGCAGCAGCGCGCCGGTGGTGCCGCCGGGGAAGTTGAGCTTCCAGCCATTGCTGCGCGCCCAGGTGTTGTCGACATAGCGCGGATTGAGCTGATAGGCGCCGAGTTTTACGTAGGTCTGATCGGTGGTGTTCCACTTCAGCGTCGTAGCCCATTGGCTGACCGGCCAGTTGATCCAGTAGTCGCCGACGATGTTGCCAGGCTGCGAACCGCAGAAGGTGAGGTTCTGGAAATCGCACGGCAAGCTGTCGAAATCCGTGCCCACCGGCAGACGTCCAACACGCCACTCGAGCTTGCCGTCGAAGAATTGCTGCTTCAATGCAAACACGGTGAGCAGCCAGGTCTGGCCGCGGCCGTACACCTCTTGCACTTGCTGATACACGCCGAGGTTGGCGTCATCGCTGAGATTGCG
>NZ_DATEJY010000232.1:0-8331 GCF_035277725.1 Dyella sp.
CGGTGCTCGCCACCAGTGCGCCGCACATAAACAAAGTGATGCGAAACGCGCTCATGGCTGCGGTGGCTGGAAGCCATACTTGCGATAGATCGCCTGCGCTTCGGCGGACGCCATGAAGGCCAGAAAATCCTTGGCGGCCTGCGCGTGCGGCGCGTCTTTCATGCGCGCTGCGGTGTACGTGGCGGTGACATTCTGCGCAGCCGGTATCGCAACCGTTTCCACTGGATGATGCAGTACCTGCTGCTGGAAATACGCTTCGGTCGACCACACCGGCGCCGCATCCGATTCGCCTTGCAGAATGCGCAGCGGCGATTCGCGATGATGAATGCGCGTGAGATACGTGCTGCCATCCTTCACTTTGCTGTCCATGATGGCGTGATCCAACGCATCGCCGCCGGCTTTGTGATAACTGGCTTCGATCTGCTTGGCGATACCTTCCCACTGCGGGTTGGGCATGCTGACGCGCACGTCGGCGCGACCGAGATCCTGCAAGCCTTCGATATGCTTGGGGTTGCCCTTCGCCACCATGATCGCCAGCGGATTGCGCGCGTAGTCAACCGTATCGGCAAACCAGCCGTGCTGCTTTTGCAATTCACCGATCGAGCCTTTGCCGTTGGTGAAGATATCCGGCTTCAACGCAATACGCAGATTGCCCATCACCAGCGAGCCGGTTTCGATCTGCTTGGCCAGGATGCCCGGCGGCAAGGTTTCCACGAACACGCGTTGATACTGCCGATAGCGTTGCTTGAACGCTTCCACCAGATCGTGCACCACCATGAATTGATTGCCGGCGAAGAACACCGTCAGTTGCGGATCGACAATGTCGCCGTGCAGATCGGCAATGGCATCGAACGGCGGCACCGAGAACGACACGCCGCCTGCCGGTGGCGGATTCCACGGCGGCAGATAGTTCGGCTGCGCGGCGTACGCGACACTGCAGGCAACCGTCAGCAACGCCGCCAGCGACAGCTTTCCATAACGCAAGGACATGGGCAGCGCTCCGGCTTAAAGCGGCATCAGGACATAGCCCTGCTGTTCCAGCTCGGTAATCGTGGTGAGCGCGGACAAGCTGATCGTCACGTCCTTGGCAGCCCACTCATTCGGATAGTGATGCTCGGCCATCGCCTGGCCGCATACCGCCACATCCACGCCCGCCTTGTGCAACTGCGCGATCACCGCAAGGTTGGGATTGGCCACGCCGAACTGCGCCTTGTAATGCTCATCGTCGAGCACGACCGGGGTTGCGGGGCCGTAAGCCACTGCAACGAACTTCAGATGATCCATCGGCACGCCGGCGGAGGCGTACAAGTTCACCGTGCGCGCCACGCGCTCCAGTGCGGGATTGACCTCGCCGGGCTTGTCGCTGCCCTTGGTCAATGAGAACACCACTTTGTACGTGTTGGCCGGATCGGGCTGGTAAGCCGCCTTGGGCAGGGGATGGTAATTACCGGCCGCGGTGATCACTTGCGGTGCTGCACCTTGGGCCGCCACGGCCGTGCAAGCGAGCAGGCCGATGCTGCAAAACAGCGAAATCGAAGGCTTCATGTTCCCGTCCCGTCGTGAAGTCAGCGCGAAGGCTACGCCGGCCGCCGCCATCAGGCCACTTCATGTTGCCTATATGACAGATAAGGCCGATTTATTCGCTCGATGCATCCTGTACCATGCGCGCATGAGCGAGCAGCCCACCACCCATTTCGGCTTCCGCGACGTACCGGTCGCGGAAAAACAAAAACTGGTCGGCCAGGTCTTTACCTCGGTCGCCCGCCATTACGACCTGATGAACGACCTGATGTCGTTCGGCATCCACCGCGTGTGGAAGCGCTACTTCGTCAGCATCAGCGGCATTCGTCCCGGCGATCGCGTGCTGGATCTGGCCGGCGGCACCGGCGATATCGCTGCGCTGATCAAACCGGTCGTGGGCGACAAGGGTGACGTGGTGGTCGGCGACATCAACGCGGCCATGCTCAACGTCGGGCGCGATCGCATGACGGACCGCGGCCTGGTTTCCGGCCTGCGCTGGACGCAATTGAACGCCGAGGCACTGCCCTTTCCGGATAACAGCTTCGATGCAGTCACCATGGCCTTCGGCCTGCGCAACGTCACCGATAAAGAGAAGGCGCTGGCCGATATCTGCCGCGTGCTCAAACCCGGCGGCCGTGCCTTGGTGCTGGAATTTTCCAAGGTGCGCAACGAGCTTTTCAGCAAGCTGTACGACTTTCATTCCTTCAAGGTTCTGCCGCGGCTGGGCCAGCTGTTCGCGCGTGATGCGGACAGCTATCAATACCTGGCCGAGTCGATCCGCAAG
The DNA here is from genome assembly GCF_035277725.1 of Dyella sp. GTDB lineage: Bacteria > Pseudomonadota > Gammaproteobacteria > Xanthomonadales > Rhodanobacteraceae > Dyella_B. The sequence continues at coordinate 2,306 of NZ_DATEJY010000232.1, forward strand.
CATCCGGATCAGGACACGCTGAAGGGCATGATGGAAAACGCCGGCTTCGAGCGCGTGGAAGTGCGCAATCTCAGCAATGGCATCGTGGCGATCCATCGCGGCTACAAGTTCTGAGATGAGCCGCGCAGGCTGGGATGGAGTCCTAAGCTTTCCGGCGATGGCACATGCTGGGATTCCATTCCAGCCTACGCATCAGGCGACGCGCAGATCCTCCAACAGCACGCCCTGCTGCAGCGTCTCCTGCTCATGATCGACATCGCGCCAGGTTTCCTGCAGCCCAGCCTCATACCAGCGGCGCATCGATGGCAAGGCCAGCATCCGCTGCACGTAGGCCTTGCACGCATCATCGACGGAAAGCTTGTAGCTCTGGATACGGAAGACCACCGGCGCATAGAACGCATCGACGGCCGTAAATGCGTTGCCGGCGAGAAAGAGGCCACCGAAGCGCTGCAGGCCTTCGCTCCATAATTCCTGCAGACGCGTGACGTCACGCAACAGACTTGGCGTCATGTCATTCAAGCGCATGCGAACGCCGCAATTCATCGGGCAACGCGAACGCAACTCCTGAAAACCGGCATGCATCTCCGCCGCCGCACTGCGCGCCCACGCCCTCGCACGCGCGTCGGATGGCCATACGTGCGGATGGCTTTCCGCAACGTATTCGACGATGGACAGCGACTCCCACACCACCGTTTCGCCATCATGCAGGCACGGCACCTTGCCCGTGGGAGAAAAGTTGCGAAATGCGTCCCAGCTCGCCGAAGTACCTCCATGGAACGGCGTGAGCTTTTCGTCGAACGGAATGCCCAGCTCCGTCAGCAGCACCCACGGACGCAGCGACCACGAGGAGTAATTCTTGTTGGCGATGTAGAGCGTGTACATCCAGTTTTCTCCCGAAGCGAGTCGATCAAGCGATGATCCATGCCGCATGCATGGCGGTTCAACATTCCTTGACGGCTGATGATTCCACCGGCATGGCCGGCGCTGGCGTGCGTCGCTTGGCATTGGCCAGCGCGACGCCGCCCACGGTGATCGCGCCACCGAGCAAGGTCAACCAGCCCGGCTGCTCGGCCAGCCACACCCAGCCAATCAACACGGCAATCGGTGGCGAAAAATAGATGAAGCTGGTGACCTGCGACGCCGGCGCACGCTTCAACGCCGCGTTCCAGGTGAGATAACCGACGAAGGTCGGTGCAATGCCCAGCCATATCAGCGCGGCGATGTGCGACCAGGGCGCCAACGTCAAGGCATGCGGCAAACCAAGGCCAAACGGTACCGCGCCCAACGTCCCGGCGAGAAAACCAAACGTGGTCACGCCAATCATGTCGTTGCGCGCGAACAGCGGCTTCTGCCCGACGAAGAACACCGCCGAGGCAAGCACACTGATCAACACCAGCGCCGCCATCGGCTGGAAGCGCACTTGCTTGCCACTGGTGAGCACCACCAGCACCACGCCAAACAGCGCCACGCCGAGACCCAGCGCACTGCGCGGAGTGATGCGCTCGCCGATCCACAGCGCCGACAGGGCGGCAGTGACCGCCGGCACCAGGGAAATCAGGATCGACGCCGTACCACTGGCGATACGCGTTTCCGCGTAATTGAGGCACAGGTGATAGGCCGTCAGGCCGAATACGCCCAGCACCGCCAGCTGCAGCCAATCACTGCGCCGGGGCAACGCGGCGCGGCGTGCCCGCAGCAACACCACGAAGCACAGCGAGCCGATGGTCAGACGCGCCAGCGCCACCTCGCCGGGCGTAAAGGAGGCCAGCGCATACGCGATCGCCGCATAGGCGGACGACCAGGTGACCAGCGCAATGGCAATGTAGAAGAGCGCACGCCCATCAAGGCGCTCGGGACTGTTCATGGGTCAATCCGCATGGGGAAACCGGGGATGAGATAAATCCTAGTCTTAGGCCGACGGCTGAGGAATAATGCATCCGAAGTCGACGCCCACGTTTCGCCATCGATCGAAATAGCAATTCACGCCCATGACCTACGAATCGAAACCCGATTGGGACGCCAAGGATTGGCAGTTGCTCGAAGCGCTGCAACAGGATGCCCGCACGGGCTACGCCGAACTCGGCCGCAAGGTGCGGCTGTCCGCGCCTGCGGTGGCCGAACGCATCAAGCGCATGGAAGAGGCCGGCATCATCGCGGGCTATCGCGCGGTGGTCGAACCCAAGCGCATGGGTTTCGGCATCGAAGCGATGGTGCGCGTGCGTTGCGACGGCGGCACTTGCGCGCGCATGGGCAAGCTGGTGACCGATATTCCAGAAGTACTGGATTGCCGCCGCCTCGCCGGCGAAGATTCCGCGCTGCTGCGCGTGGTGGCGATGTCGATCAGTCATCTGGAATCGGTGCTCGATCGCTTGCTGAAAATTCATTCGAGTATCAGCACCACCACATTGATCGTGTTGCAGACACCGCATGCGAATCGCGCCATCACGCGCGGCATGTGGGATGCGGCGCGTTCGCTTTCTGAAGATTGAGTTCGCAGCTATCCGATAACTTCCGAATGCCGGGATTGCCATCCCAGCCTACATGCCTCAAGGACAACCATGCGCACGATGTATCCCGAGATCGAACCGTATCGCACGCATCGCATGGTGGTGGATAGTCGGCATACGCTTTATGTCGAAGAGTGCGGCAATCCGGAAGGCTTGCCGGTGATCTTTCTGCATGGCGGCCCGGGTGCGGGATTGGCGCCGTATCACCGGCGCTTCTTCGATCCGCAGCGCTATCGCATCGTGCTGTTCGATCAACGCGGCGCGGGACGTTCCACGCCGTTCGCCGATCTCACCGACAACACCACCTGGCACCTGGTATCGGATATCGAAGCCATTCGCGAGCAGATGGGTATCGAGCGTTGGGTGGTGTTCGGCGGCTCATGGGGCTCCACATTGGCGCTCGCTTACGCGCAGACGCATCCCGAGCGCGTGCTCGGCCTTGTCTTGCGCGGTATTTTTTTGTGCCGCCCGGAAGAAGTCCGCTGGTATTACGAAGAAGGCGGCGCATCGTGGATTCTGCCGGAAAAGTGGCAACGTTACGCGGCAGCCATACCGGCGGAAGAACGTGGTCACATGCTGGAAGCCTATTGGAAGCGGCTCATCAGCGACGACGAAAACATAAGGCTGGAAGCCGCCAAAACATGGGGCGCGTGGGAAGGCGCCGGCATCACGCTCGAAGAAAGTCCAGAGACCGAAGCGAGCTTCGCCGCACCGGAAGTAGCACTCAGCCTGGCGCGCATCGAGGCGTATTATTTTCGCCAGCAAGCGTTCCTTGAACCCGACCAGTTGCTGCGCGACGTAGCGAAGTTGCGCCATATCCCCACCACCATCGTGCACGGCCGCTACGACATCATTTGTCCGGTGAAAAATGCCTTCGATCTCGCGGCGGTTTGGCCGGAGGCGGATTTCCACGTGGTGCTGGCAGGGCATGCCGCATCGGAGCCGGCGATTGTGGATGTGCTGGTGCAGGCGACGGATCGGCTGGCTGACCGGTATTGCTAGATGTAGGTTGGGGTGCGAACCCCAACATCCCCATGGAGGTACGCATGGCAACGTTGGGGTTCGCACCCCAACCTACACGTCAGCGTCGCACCGGAGAAAACCGCATCCACGCCTTCCGCCATGGGCCAGAAAAGAGCGGCAGTGGCATACTCCCCGCTCCCGATTTCCCATGGAAACCGCACGATGTCCCCACTTCGTACCCTGGCCTTTGGCGCGCTGGTCCTGCCGGTAGCCGCCTATGCCAACGATCCCTATACCTATGCCCAACCGGATGAGGTGCGCGTCACCCATCTCGACCTGAAGCTCAAGATCGACTTTCCGCAGCGCAAGCTCGACGGCCAGGCCACGCTGACGCTGGATTGGAAGAATCCCCAGGCACCCGCCTTGGTGTTGGATACGCGCGACCTGACCATCGCCCGTGTCGAATCCGTGGACGCAAGCGGCAAGACTGCGCCGCTGAAGTACGCGCTCGCACCGCGCGACAAACAGCTCGGCAGCAAGCTTACGATCCAGGCACCGCAGCATCCGCATGAAGTGCGCATCGTCTACAGCACTTCACCAAACGCCAGCGGCCTGCAGTGGTTGCCGCCTGCGCAGACGGCGGACAAGAAGCTGCCTTTCATGTTCTCGCAATCCGAATCCATCCACGCGCGCTCATGGGTGCCGCTGCAGGATTCGCCTGCCATTCGCTTTACCTACGATGCGCAAGTCACCGCGCCGAAAGACGTGCGCGTGGCGATGAGTGCGCCGAGCGATCCGCAGCATCCGCTGGATGGCGATTTCAGCTTCAAGCAGACGCATCCGATTCCTTCCTATCTGCTGGCGATTGCGGCCGGTGATCTTGCAGTGAAAGAAACCGGTCCGCGCTCGGCGGTCTACGCGGAGCCTTCCGTCGTCGGCAAGGCCGCGCATGAATTCGAAGACACCGAGAAGATGATCGCCACCGCCGAGCAGCTTTACGGCCCGTATCGCTGGGGTCGCTACGACCTCCTGGTGCTGCCGCCGAGCTTCCCTTACGGCGGTATGGAAAACCCGAACATGACCTTCGCCACGCCGACCGTGCTGGTGGGCGACAAGAGCCTGGTCTCGCTGGTGGCGCATGAGCTGGCGCATTCCTGGTCGGGCAACCTGGTGACTTCCGCGACATGGCGCGACATCTGGCTCAACGAAGGCTTCACCACCTACGTGCAGGGCCGCATTACCGAAGCGCTGTATGGCAAGCGCCAGGCCACGGAAGAAGACCTGATCGGCATTCACGGCTTGCAGCGCGAATTGAGCAAGATGCCGGAGAATGCGCAACGCCTTGCACCCAAGCCCGCCAACATCGATGCGGACGATGCGCTTTCCGACGTGGCGTACAACAAGGGCTCGTGGTTTCTGCGCACGCTGGAGCAACGCTTCGGCCGCGAAAATTTCGACAATTACCTGAAAGGCTATTTCGATCATTTCGCCTTCCAGAGCATCACCACCGAACAGATGCTCGATTACTTGAAGCCGAACCTGATCGACAAATATCCAGGCAAGATGAGTTGGGATGAAGTGAAGGCCTGGGTGTACGACGCTGGCATCCCCGAGAACGCGCCGATTCCCGATTCGCCGCGCTTCGACGACATCGACAAGGAACGCACCGCTTTCCTCGCCGGTACGCTCAGCGCCGACAAGCTCGATGCAAAGGACTGGAACACGCAGGAGTGGATGTATTTCCTGGACGGCCTGCCGGATACGCCGCCGCTCGCCCGCATGCAGGCGCTTGACGCCGCCTGGCATCTCACCGGCACGCCCAATGCCGAAATCGGCATGCGCTGGTACGTGCACGCCATCGGTGCCAGCGACAAAGCCGCCTGGCCGGCAGCGGCGGAACACATGACACGTATCGGCCGCCTGTATCTCACCATGCCGGTCTATCGCGCGCTCAGCAAAACACCGGATGGATTGGCGTTTGCCAAGCAGGTGTACGCGAAAGCCAAGAGCGGTTATCACCCGCTGACGCAGCAGGCGGTGGAAGCCTTGTTTGCGAAGGCCGAGAAGCACTAATCCCGAATGATCGTCACCCCGGCGAAAGCCGGGGCCCGGCGACTTTGGGCGCTCCAAAAAGTCACTGGGTCCCGGCTTTCGCCGGGACGGCAAATCCGGCATAGACAAAAATCTTCCGCATCAGCTTGGATACGAAGCTCATGAATACCAACGCTACCCGCCCTCTCTGGCAACGCCTGCTGATTCGTCGCCTCAAATTCATCGGCATCATCGCCGCGCTTATCATTGTGGTGGGTGGCGGCAGCTATCTGTTTGCGCCGCAATGGCTGGTGCAGGCCAACTTCTATCGCCAGGCGATGGCGGCGCAGCTGGAAAAGAAAAACGTGCAAGCCGGCGACACCAACTGGGTGTACTACGAAGGCGGCCAGGGCCCGACCATCGTGCTGTTGCACGGCTTTGCGGCGAGCAAGGAAGTGTGGCTACCGGTGGCGCCGCTGCTTACCGCGCATTTCCACGTAGTGATTCCAGATCTTCCCGGCTGGG
>NZ_DATEJY010000233.1:0-2444 GCF_035277725.1 Dyella sp.
CGCATCCGGCAGCAGCGCGCGCAGATCCTTGAGGCCCGGCGGGTGCTCGCGGCTATCGGTGACCGCGACATCTTCGCCGTGGGCGGCGAGGAAGCGCGCGCAGGACAGCCCCGTCTTGCCGAGGCCGACGATCAGCGTGCGGGTCCTGCGTTGTGCGGCGGGTAGGCCCATCTATCTCACCTTCAGGGTGGAGAGGCCCACCAGCACCAGGATCACGGTGATGATCCAGAAGCGCACGATGACGCGCGGTTCCGGCCAGCCCTTCAGCTCGAAATGGTGGTGCAGGGGCGCCATGCGGAAGATGCGCTTGCCCGTGAGCTTGAAGCTTGCGACCTGCAGCATCACCGACGCGGTCTCCATGACGAAGATGCCGCCCATCACGAGCAGCACGATTTCCTGGCGCACGATGACCCGGGGCTCGGGCCAGCCTTTCAATTCGAAGTGGTGATGGATCGGCGCCATGCGGAAGATGCGTTTGCCGGTCATCTTGAAGCTGGCCACCTGCATCATCACCGACACGGTTTCCATCACGAACACGCCGCCCATGATCAGCAGCACGATCTCCTGCCGCACGATCACCGCGATCGCCGCCAGCGCCGCACCAATGGCGAGCGCGCCGACGTCACCCATGAATACTTGTGCGGGATAGGTGTTGAACCACAGGAATCCCAAACCCGAACCTGCCAGCGCACCGCAGAAAATCGCCAACTCGCCCGCGCCGGGAATCGAAGGAATTCCCAGATATTCGGAGAACACGCGGTTGCCGGCGAGATACGCAAAGATGCCAAGCGCACCTGATACCAGCACGGTCGGCATGATCGCCAAGCCATCAAGGCCATCCGTGAGATTCACCGCATTGGAGAAACCCACGATCATGAAGTAGGCAATCACGACGAAGAACGCACCCAGCGGCACCGCCACATGCTTGAAGACCGGCACGTACAACGCGGTCTCCGCCGGCAGGTTCGCCGTATGGAACAGGAACCACGCCGCACCGATGCCAAACACCGACTGCCAGAAATACTTCCAGCGCGATGCAAGGCCGCGACTATCCTTCAGCACCAGCTTGCGGTAGTCGTCGTAGAAACCGATCGCGCCGTAGCAGATCAGCACCAGCAGTACCAACCACACGTAGCGATTGCTCAGATCCACCCACAGTAACGTGGCAACGGCCACCGACAGCAGGATCATCACGCCGCCCATGGTGGGTGTGCCGGCCTTCGAAAGATGTGTCTGCGGACCTTCCTTGCGCACCACCTGGCCAGCCTTGAGCGCGGCCAGCTTGCGGATCAGCGCCGGGCCAAACAGCAGCGAAATGGCCATGGCGGTAAGCGCCGCCATGATCGTGCGGAAAGTGATGTACTGAAACAGATGCGGCGTGGCGAAATGCCGTGCGAACCATTCAGCCAGGTCAAGCAGCATGCGCGCCCCCTTTTGAATCACCGTTCTTGAGCGCTGCCACGACCTGTTCCATGCCCGATGAGTGGGAACCTTTCACCAGGCAGGTGATACCGGCATGCACTTCAGCGCGCAGCGCATCGATCAACGCCGCCTTGTCGACAAAGTGCTTGCCGCCCGCACCGAACGCATCGACCGCCGCCGTGCTCAACGGGCCCACCGCAAACAGCCGATCGATGCCGCTCTCACGCGCATGCGCGCCGACGCCGGCATGCAGTGCACGCGCCTCGGTGCCCAACTCAGCCATGTCACCCAGCACCAGCCAACGTTCGCCGGCGGCCAGTGCCAGCGTATCGATCGCCGCGTGCATCGAACTCGGATTGGCGTTGTAGCTGTCGTCGATCAGCGTCCAACCATCCGCCATGTCGATGCGCTTCAAGCGGCCTTCGACAGCGCTGGCTTGTTCCAAGCCGGCGACGATGGTCTCGACCGGCACATCCAGTGCCAGTGCGATCGCGCTCGCAGCCAGGGCGTTGGCGATGTTGTGGCGGCCGGGCAATGGCAGTTGCACATCGGCATCGCCATGCGGCGTGCTCAGCACGAAATGCGAACCGTCGACGCGCTGTTCCAGAATTTCCGCGCCGACATCCGCCTTGTGATCCAGGCCAAAACGCAGCAGGCGACGGCCGCCCGCCAGCCCGGCGAAGAAACTGGCGAATGCATCATCCGCATTGATGATCGCCACGCCATCCGCCGGCAGCGCGCGATACACCGCGCCTTTGGTTTCCGCCACCATCTCGATCGTACCCATCCGCTCAAGATGCGCGGGCGCGATGATGTTCACGAGGCCGATATCGGGCCGTGCGATGGCGGCAAGATAATCAATGTCGCCCGGTTTGCCTGCGCCCATTTCGAGCACGGCGTATTCGGTATCTTCCGGCATCCACAAGAGCGTGAGCGGCAGGCCGATTTCATTGTTGTAGCTGCCGGTATTCACGTGCGTGCGGCCATGCTTGGACAGGATCGATGCGGTGAGCATCTTCACC
>NZ_DATEJY010000234.1:0-3125 GCF_035277725.1 Dyella sp.
AACCGCTGTAACGCATGCGCGCTGCTGCCCTTATTTGCCTTCAGGCGGCTGCCAAAGCTCCACCTTGTTGCCTTCGGGATCGATCACCCAGCCGAACTTGCCGTACTCGGACTCGTCGACTTTGTCTTCGACCTGGCAGCCTTCAGCCCTGAGCGCCGCCAGCAGCGCATGCAGGTCGTCGACACGGTAGTTGATCATGAAGCTGGCCGTGCCCGGCGCGAAATACGACGTGTCTTCCTTGAACAGATTCCACGCCGTCGTTCCCGTGCCACTGGCGTTGTCATCCGCCCATCGAAACGCAGCCCCACCCCACGCTTGCACCGGCACACCCAGATGCACGCGATACCACTCCGACAATCCCTTGGGGTCTTTCGCCTTGAAGAACACCCCACCAATACCGGTAACACGTTTCATGGCGTTTCCTATGATCAAGCGTCGGGCGCAGATCGTTCTGGACGGTCTGCAGATAAATGCGAAACAGGCTCCCCAGAGAGTATCGCCGCAGATATTTCCAGCCCTTACCTTGCTTGTCAAAAAGCCCGCCAGTTCGCGATCCTGGATTGGGCCTTGGAACGACCCAATGTAGGCTGGGATGAAATCCCAGCACCGCTATGCATCGCAATGCTGGGATTTCATCCCAGCCTACGCAGCCCCGTTGACGCATTACCCATAAGTCACGTGTCGACGGTTGTGTCGATAGCTTGTGAAAAGTCATCTGTTGAATGCGGGAAGTGCAACAAGCGTTGAACTCGGCATACGTCCGTTTCCGCGTTGACATATGCCTTTCTTCGCCACCTCATCCCGTTCACAGAAGAGCTTGCACGATCCTGGCAACTTTCCAGCGATGGCAAGCTGCATGGCCGACCAGACCCGTGATGCGCCCAAGACTCCCTGGTGGAAACGCTTTGGCGCGGGCTTCGTAACGGGTGCGGCCGATGACGATCCCAGTGGCGTTGCCACCTACTCGCAAGTGGGTGCGAAATTCGGCTACGCCATGCTGTGGGTGATATTGATCACCACACCGCTGATGATCGCCATTCAAATGGTCAGCGCGCGCATCGGGCGCGTTTGCGGGGCCGGACTTGCCGATGCGTTGATAGCGAATTTCCCCAAGCCGGCGGTATGGACGCTGATCGTGCTGCTGGTGGTGGCCAACACCATCAACATCGGCGCCGATCTGGCCGCCATGGGCGCGGCGGCAAAGTTGCTGATCGGCGGTCCAAGTCTCTTGTATGTGCTGATATTCGCCGCGGGGTCGACGGCGCTGCAGGTGTATCTGTCGTTCGAACGCTACTCGCCGATCCTGAAATTAATCGCCTTGAGCCTGTTTGCCTATGTCGCGACGGCCTTTACCGTGCATGTGCCATGGGGCACGGCGTTGCGGTATTTCATCATTCCGCATGTGCAATGGAACACGGAATATTTGACCGGTGTCGTGGCCGTGCTCGGCACGACGATCAGCCCCTATCTGTTTTGCTGGCAGGCGGCAGAAGAGGTAGCGGAGTTGCGCGCCAACAACGAGCGCAAGCTGCAGCACGATACCGGCTGCAAGGCGGACGCCGAGCTGCGGCGCATCGCGCTGGATACCACAGTCGGCATGCTGTTCTCCAACATCGTGGCCTTCTTCATGATCGTCACCGCGGCAGCAGTTTTGCATGCCCATGGCAAGACCGACATTCAATCGGCATCTGAAGCCGCCGAAGCGCTACGCCCCATCGCCGGGCGCTTCGCCTTCACCTTGTTTTCCCTAGGCATCGTCAGCACCGGCCTGCTGGCCGTGCCGGTGGTAGCGGGTGCCTCCGCGTTTGCGGTCGCCGGCGCTGCGCGTAAACCCTATGGCCTGGCGCGCAAACCGCGGCAGGCCAAGCTGTTCTATGGCGTCTTGGTAGGCAGCATGGCGCTGGGTACGGCGCTGACGTTTTCACCCATCGACCCGATCAAGGCGTTGTATTGGAGTGCGGTGGTGAACGGCGTGTGTGCCGTGCCGTTGATGGCGGCGATCATGGTGGTCGTGCGCCGCAAGAAAACCATGGGCGAGCATGTCGTGCGCGGCTGGCTGTTGTTTTGGGGATGGCTGGCCACCGCGGTGATGGGCGTGGCGGCGGTGGTGATGTTTGCGACGCTGGGCAAGCAGTGAATGAGAACACCCGTGCAGCATGATGTCCTTGAAGGTGACGCTGATGGTACTGCTTGCCTGGTACGCGTAGTTGCGGCCGACCACGCCCTTGCCCGCGTTCGGGTCGTAGGGCGTGCCGATCTTCGATAGCAGCAGCAAATGCACGTTGTGATACGCGAATGCGCACAGGATGACGATGCTGGCGGGCTGCTCGTACAACTTGCCTTGCACGCACGAAGCGCGTCTCGCTAGGCGTGAAGTATTTCGTTGCCGAGGCCGGCGGCCCCGAGGTGCTGCAGCCGGCAAACAGCAAGGCCGATAGCGTGGTGACGGAAGCGGCAAGAAAGTGTCGGCGCGCGATGCAGACCGTGTCTGCGTCGTGTGAGTCGTACTCGATTCGCATTGCATCGCGCATGTCGCAAGGGCCGTGTTGCGTCACATCAACCGGCATAGTGTGATCGGTGTCGTTGCAGCGTAGTGAAAGGTGCATGCGGGATGCGAGAAGGCGTGGACTGGGTGATGGGTACTTGAGTTAGTACAACTTGACGCTCTAGCCCAATGCTTCGAACTTAAGGTTTTTTTCAACCGTGGGAAACTCTTGTTCGTCATTCCAGCGAAAGCTGGAATCCAGTGCCTTTCAGCCCAAAGTCGCTGGATTCCAGCTTTCGCTGGAATGACGGGTTTGGGTTCTGTAGCGGCTGGAAGAACCTTAAGTTCGGAGCATTGACGCTAGCCCTCCCCTGCAAGCAGGGGAGGGAACCGCTCCTGGCGATGATCGAAATACCTGTTTCGTCTGGGCGCAATTTATAGAAGTGCCTTTAAGGTTCACGCTGACGCCATTGCAAAGCGAATCGACATTCCGGCGAAAGCCCATCGCTGTCCGGGGAAAGTTTTGCTTGTTTAAGCGAAATGGCTAAAAAGCTCGTCGTCCCGGCGAAAGCCGGACGCAGCGCGAAGCGCGGAGAACGTCCGAATGGACGGCCCCGAAAGGGGTGAGCGGAGCGAATCA